>JAJFUN010000127.1 GCA_021372375.1 Pelosinus sp.
AGTCTATGATTGCCAGGTTGCATTAAATGTAAATGCAACCTGGCTCTTTTACTAGATATGGTTAATTTTAGCACGTGCAATACATAATACTGACTCATCGTACAGGAGGTTATCTAATGTGGCGAGAACTCTTAAGTGTGCTGCTGTGTTTTTTAGTTGAGGCAAATGCTCTGGCGAATGAGCCAAGTGACATAGCGCAGGAAGAACAGGCTGTGTCCTTAGCGCGGGCGGGGCATTATCCTGAAGCTTTAGAGCAGCTTTCGCAGCTGGCAAATAGTGGTCTTCAGACAGCGCTTTTTGATGAAATTGTGGTACTGGGCTGGGCGGGCAAACATAAAGCCGCCATTGAGTTATACGAAAAAAATGCCGTTGCTAAGTGGCCTGAGTATGTTCGGCTTAGTATAGCTGGTTCTTACTACCGGGAGAGTAATTTTAAAGTGGCGGCTGCTTTATATAAAGAAGCTGCTAGTACCAGCAGCCAGGCTAAACGCTGGGAAGCCGAAAGCCTTATGCGACTAGGGGACAGGGCTGGCGCGGATAGCCTGTACAACGAACTTTTGACTGTAAATCCGCAGGATAGCGAAACCTATATAAGCCGGGGAAATTTACGCTTATTAGCTGGAGATACGACAGGGCTTGACGATTTAGATACTGCGGTAACGCTTGCTGCCGATCCCAAGCAGCAAACTGATATTCGCGCCCGGCTTGGGGCGCTGTCTATTCAGGGCGGCGATTATAACCGCGGCATAAACTATCTGAAACCGGCGATTATCAATGGTTCAGCCAGTTTATTTATGCAGGCTGATTATATTTTTGCCTTGCGGTTAAATGGTGATTTCAGCACTGCCGTACAGGAAGGCCGCCGTTTGTGGCCAAATTATAAAATTGTGCCGTCATATGGACTGCAGGCCTTGGCCGACGCTAGTTTACACAGCAAACAGTATAAACAGGCAGTAGCGGCCTACAATAGTCTGCTGGCTAGGCGACCGGAGGAGATTAACCGTAAGAATGTGTTAGGCGGGTTGGCCTTTGCCTTGATGCAGGAAGAACAGGTGGCCAAAAGTAAAGCTATATATACTGCTTTACTCCAGGAGTATCCTGATTATGCGCCTGTGGCTATGGGTGATACAACGGCATTAATGGAGAGCGGCGCGTACTTTAAGGCGCAGGAACTGGGCGGCCTTATTATAAACTTGTTTCCGGAAAATGCCCTCTACCGGCAGCAATTTGCCTTGTTATTGGCGCGTCAGGACTTAAATAGGTTGTCGGCAGAAGAATACGAAAAACTAAGTAAGCTCCCTAGGAGCCAGCCGATGGCCGGGGCTGGACTTGCTGTCAATAGTGTTGCCGCAGGTGATTACCGCTCAGCGCGGCAGGGAGTCAAAGAGATAAGCCAGCAGCCTATAAAGCGGCCACTAGTGGCCGAAGCCGTAAAGAAATTTGATGAGCGTTCGTTAGGTAATGCGTCGCTTTCGGTTATTCACCAAAAGGATTATAAGGGGAATAACAATACCGAGATAGGTCTAAACGGCCAGCAGCAGCTCGGCGACAGCGTAGCCTTTACCATGACGACAGCTAGCAAGGGTCTTAAGGATAATGAGGCATCGATCAATTACAAAACTATAGCGCCTGGCCTCATTTATAAGGATTTGCGGCAGACCGCGGAGTTTTCTTGGAATATGTATCAGGGGGGTTTGACTGCCAGCGGCTATCGCGCAGGATATACCCGCTATTTTGGTGATCAAAACAGTTTATCATTGGTGCTGAGTCGGTCACCTGTAGATCAGGCTACTGCCGCGAAAGCTGGTATTCAACTCGATAGCCAGCGTCTGCAGTATGACAAGTCTGTTGGTAAAAGAGATTCTTATACTCTGGGGCTGACCTCATCTAAGTATAGTGACGGCAATACCGGCTTTGGGTATGATGGAGAGTATACACACATTTATTCTGATAAAAATGAGATAGTCCGTAATTGGAAGGCTTACTTTAGCCGCAGCCGGATTAAAGAGCAGGAAATTAACGGTGAAGCCACCCCTTATGAAAGTCCCTCACTGCGGGAGGCCTATGGCCTATCTTGGCAGCAGCGCTGGAATTTCCCCAAGGGCTACTTTGAAAATACGTTGAGTATAGAATTCAATCGGGACTATCCCGAAAAGTTTTCTTTTTCACCTTATGATCGTATTGCCTATAACTATAAGTTAGGTGTTAACAGGCAGCTCTCTATAGGTGTTGAATATGGTCTGCGCACCCTAAGTTCAGGTAGCGGCCTGTGGTTTGGCTATTACCAGTATGATATGAGCTATCAATTCTTTTGGTAAGGAGAGAGATTATGCGTAAGACTAGACTGATTATTGCACTTCTGGCGCTGTTATGCCTGCTGCCGGCATCGCTGGCTGCAGGAGTTGGCGCTCAGGATGTGGCGATACTATGCTACCATGATGTAGGCATAGGCAAGCTTAGAAATGAATATGCCATGACGCTGGAAAACCTGGAGGCTCATTTTGCCTATATACGGGATAACGGCTATCATCCTATATCTGTCGAGCAGTATATTGCCGCCAACAGAGGGGAAATGACACTGCCTGACAAGCCAGTGTTATTGTCTTTTGATGACGGCTATGCCTCCTGGTACAAAACGGTATTCCCCCTTTTGAAAAAATACAATTATCCGGCTATGCTGGCCATTATAACCAGCATGCCAGATGCTTACAATCCTTCAGAGTTAGGGCCTGTACTATCATGGCAGCAAATTAAAGAAATGGATGATTCAGGTTTAATTTCCTTTGCGTCGCATTCCCATGATTCGCACCGCTATCAGCCCATGAATCCCTTTGGCGACAGCGAGCAAAAGATGGAATCCTTTGGTTATGCAAATGGCCGTTATGAATCCGAGCACCAATTTAAGGCACGTATAAAGAGCGATTTATCGCAAAGTCAGGCAGCGTTTGCTCAGCACTTGGGACATACAGTTAAAGCCATGGTCTGGCCCTTTGGCAGCTATAATCAAATTGCCCGTGAGATCGGGCAGGAGCAAGGCTTTGAGGCCTTTTTTGGCTTGGGCGGCGGATTTAACAAACTAAGCCCTGATACATTATTAAATAGTAAGCGCGGCATTGTGATGAATAATATGAACGTTACGGAATTTGCTGGCTTTTTACGCTCCGGCGGGCTCGATCATCGTGTAATAAACGGGGCCCAGCTTGATATTGATATGATTTATGACAAAGATCCGGCACAAATGGAACTAAATATTTCTGAGGCCATCAGACGGTTTGACGAGGCTAAAATTAATACCGTGTTTTTGCAGACCTTTAGCGATTCTGACGGAAGCGGCAATATCCAAAGCGTATACTTTAAAACAGAACAGGCTCCGGTTAAGGCCGATGTGTTCAGCCATATTGCCAGTCGTCTGCGAAGTGATGGAATATGGGTATTTGCCTGGCTGCCGACCTTAAGCAATCAGTGGCTATTGAAGTCCTATCCTGAGGCTCAGGTTACGGCTCAGCCTTCTAAAAATGCAGGCTGGTATAAACGGGTAACGCCTTTTAGCCCTGAGGTTCATAAGGCATTACGGGGACTGGTGGACGACCTTATGCAATATAGTAACGTAGATGGAATATTATTCCAGGATGATTTATATTTAAATGATTTTGAAGATTTTTCGCCAGCGGCTAAAGCAGCCTTCCGTCAGCAAACCGGGCAGGAGCTGACAGCACAAGCGCTCGCAGATAATGAGGTGAAGGCAGCCTTTACCAAATTAAAAACGAGAGCGCTTAGTGATTTAACCAGGGAACTCATTGGGGAGGCCAAAGTATATCATCCTTATATCTTAACGGCGCGCAATCTCTATCCGGGTTTAGTCATACAGCCTGAATCTGAGGACTGGTTTGCTCAAAATTATCAGGAGTATCTGGAGAATTACGACTATACCGTGATTATGGCTTATCCATACCTAGAAAAACAGTACGATCAGCCTGTGGCCTGGTTGGAAAAATTGACAATGAAAGCCCTACAGGACAAAGCCAAGCGTGATAAGGTTATTTTTAAACTGCAGGCCTATGACTGGAATAAAAATCGCTGGCTAAGCGCCAAAGAACTGCGAGAGCAGAAGTCTGCCATACAAGGCAAGGGAGGCCTTCATTTTGCCTACTATCCGGAAAATGTCTTTGGCGAACAATAAAAGAAAGAGGAATGCGGATGGACGTATTGAACCTTCTTATTTTGGCGGCAGAAGAGTTTGTATTTTATTATCCCCTGGCAATGAGCATTGTATGGATAGTAGGCGCTCTGTACTTTTTTTATCGGCGGGAACGTCGTTATGGCAGTACTCCGCCGGTACTTAGCCATTATCCGATGGTGTCTGTGCTCATTCCGGCGCACAACGAACAAGATGCTATTCAAAGTACGGTGGAGAGCATTATGCAGGTCAATTATCCTAACTTTGAGGTTATTGTGATAGACGATGGCAGTAAAGATGATACGCCGCTGATTTTAGAGCAACTTGCGGAAAAATATAACATTCTCCGGGTTCTTATTCTGGAGAAAAACATGGGCAAACCTTCCGCACTAAGATTCGGAACGCTGGCCAGCCGAGGCGAAATTATGATAACAATTGATGCTGATGCCTATGTGGAACCTGAGGCAATTACTTGGATGGTAAGCCATTTTGTTTCAGGACCCAGGGTCGGAGCAGTCACCGGCAATCCCCGCGTGCGCAACCGAACTTCATTGCTGGCTAAAGTTCAAGTTGGGGAATATTCTTCTATTATCGGTATGATTAAACGTACCCAGCGGTTGCTTGGTAAAGTGCTGACTGTGTCGGGCGTTATAGTGGCTTTTCGCAAGGAGGCTCTGTATGACGTCGGTCTTTGGGATATTGATATGATTACCGATGATATCAATATTACCTGGAAACTTGAGAAGCGTTTTTGGGATATACGCTATGAGCCTAAGGCTATGTGCTGGATTTTAGTGCCTGAATCCTTAAAAGGGCTATGGCGGCAGCGGCTTCGTTGGTCGCAGGGCGGCGGAGAAGTAATTCGCCGTCATATAGGAATTTGGACTGACTGGCGATACCGGCGGTTATGGCCGGTATATACAGAATATGTAGTTTCGGTAATTTGGTCTTATACTTATTTTATCTTGCTGGTTTTATGGATTTTGGGCTGGTTTTTACCCGTACCTGATACGCACTTTCGCTTTATACCTGACTGGAAAGGGACATTATTGGTCTTTTTATGTATTATACAATTTGGGGTATCGTTATTTATTGACAGTCATTATGAAAAGGGGCTATTTCGCCAGATTTTTTGGGTGATCTGGTATCCTATTGTTTATTGGATATTGACGGCGCTGGCTACAGTCTGGGCTACGCCCAAGGCCTTAACCAGGAAAATGGGAGAGCATGCAACATGGGTAAGCCCAGATAGGGGCCTAAACTAAGCATTATTTATATTAGTGGGATGTGATAGCTTGGATACTAGTTCGTCATTATCTATTCGTCGACAGCGACGTAGATATGTAACTCCAGATCTTTTACAGCAATTAATCGCTGAGACGACAAACAGCGAATTAGTGCTACCTAGCCGCCGCGCGCGCAGTAAAGCAGCCAATAACCAGTTTTATCAAGAGGCTGTCGCCGGAATTGTTTTTTTTCTCATCGGGCTGTATGCGTTAATAGCAGATTTTAGTCATGTAGATAGACACTGGCTGCCGATAGTCAGCGTAATAGCAGCGGCCGTTTATGCCAGCTTTGGCATATGGGGGCTAATTAGGCTGATTAAGACGATAACGCTGCCGCGAATATCGTTAGGTTGCGGGAAAGTAAAATTGTTTGGCTATGATTCATCAGGCGCTTTACTAATCAACAGACCTCATCTTAGAGGATATTTTAGATTGGTACTGGAAACAGGGATTTCGCTGTCTGTCTGGGTTGTTTTTCTTTATTTTTTTCAGCCGCTCTTGACAGCACTATTGTGGCTGCTTACAGGCGAATGGCTATGGTGGTTTATTTTTTCATCTGAAGCTGTTTATGGTACTTTAAGTATGTTATATTATGCCGTATTATTTGCGGGGGTTATTTTTTTAAGTTTCCTTGCCTGGGCCCAGTGGAATCTATATCACTATGGCGGGCTTGACAGGCGTAAGCCGCCTTTGCCGATTGAGGACGAAAAAGTCGCTGAACATTTTGGCGTACCTTTGTCGACCGTTCAGAACGCTAAAATGGCAAGAGTCGCTACAATTAACCCCACTCCAGAGGGGCCAATATTTACGATAAAGTCAAAAAACTTGACAGGCAGTGTGAAAAAGGGGTACATATTATGATAAAATTCGTGCGAATTATCGCTATTATATACTTATTTTTGCTGATGCCTACCGCGCAGGCTGCCACTCAAATGCTGCCGCTCTCGGTATTAGGGTATACCGACGATCTGATTGTTAAAGGAGCCAACACCCAGACATCCATTTTCTTTCCGCTGCCTAAGGCAAATATTTGGGCAGGCAGCAGCATCAATCTATCTCTAGAGCCGTCGCCATATTTAAATAATAGCTGTACCTTCTCGGTATCTTTAAATGAAAAGCCCGCCCTGAATATTACAGCCGGACAATTACGGCAGAATCCACATATAAAATTGCCTTTGACACCCGGTTTTCCGGCCACCAAAGGGGTAACAGTAAGCATTCGTACAGCCATGTTTGCTGGCGACAAAAACTTATGTGCAGACTATCGCAGAGGGTATTTGTTTTATACCTTAAAAAATAGCTCTAATTTGCTGATCAATCTTACTCCGCCCACTCCCAACAGTATTCCGGATTTTTTTGCTGGGCTGTACCAAGGATTGGCTGTCGTGCTGCCACAATCGCCCACTAAAGAAGAAATAAATGCCGCTATCTGGTTATACGGTGCCTTACAAAAATCCTATCCTTACCAGGAAATAAAATTATTAATTGGGACCCCACAGGGGCTACCGCCTAACCTGCCTGAGCTGTGGGTGGCGGAGCGCACTCACTTGCCGCCGAACTTGCAGGGACTGATGGAAAACTTGTTTTTGCCGTTTCCTAATAAGTTAGTAGTTACGGCCAATAGCGGCACCGAGCTTTTACAGGCAGCCCGTCAATTGGTGACACTGCCAGTGTATGCCGCCTTGCCTTTTTTACAATCGGCAATTACCAGCAGCAGCCAGGACAATGCTGCGCAGCCGGAGCGCATTTATTTTGGTAATAATAGCGCCCAAGACGGCATTACCAGTATATCTATGGACTTTCCTCTTTATCCCGGACAGCTTGCGGCAGTGCCAAAAAGTTTAGGCATACATCTAGAGGGGCGCTACAGCCCGTCTGCTATTGCTGGCCAACCCGCAAAGTTAGGGGTTTATTTAAACCGCAGTCTCATTCATAGCATGGTTTTAGATGATACAGGAATCTTAAACCGGGATATTAATTTACCAGAGGGCTTTAACCTTAAGGCCCATAATCAGTTATCAGTCACGATCAGCTATCCTGAAGATGAAAATACCTGTGCTGTGTTTGGTGCGGCCGAAAAAGCGCAGATTCTTACTTCAAGCTATTATGTCGGACTGCGTTCGATGAATCGTGAAAAATTATCCTGGGACAATGTCGGAATGTTATTTGGCCGGACAGGTATGTTGCTACTTGAGGACAATCCCTCGCCAGAAGTCATCAAAGCTGCCGCACAGATGGTCAATTTTTTAAACAGTCAGCTTCCGCCTGACAAGTTTGCCTTTCCTGCTGTAGGCTTTGTCTCAGAATACAAAAAGCCGCTTACTGTCGATTACTTAGTGGCTCTCAGTAGTGCCGATTTACCAGAGGAACTTACCAAGGGGCTGCCTATTCAGATGGGGCAATCAAGCACTATTTATCAGAGCAACGGACAAACCAGCCAGATTACCTATCATGCCGGGAGTGATGCGGTAATGGGACAGCTCGGGAATTATCAGGGGATTCCTTTACTAGCCTTTCAGGGAATTCAGTCACCTAAAAAACTCTCAAATGCCGTTTATTCTCTGACGAAAGCCTTTAATACAGATACCATTTCCGGTAATTTATATGTGTATGATGATAAACCGACTTTTTTCTCTACATTGCCGCCAGGAAGTACAGAAAAAGAAGGGCTGCTGCACTACTTTAGCATTCCATGGAATGTTTGGGAGCAGGTGTATCGGTATGCCGGAGATTATTATAAATTTATTTTTATGTCCATAATCGTCATTGTTAGCCTAGTTACCTTCCGCTGGCTACTTCAGCGGCGGAAGGGCAAGCAGTAAAACGGCAGTTTAATTTCCGGACAACAAATATTTGTTATTTTGATGCTGCGGCTAAACTCGTTTTTCCTTGAATACTTTTATTAACTGACTTACGGAACGATCGAAAATGCGTTCTTCCATCTCTAGCGGCACCTTACAACCATTAGCGTCTCTTAGGTCAACCAGCTGCCATACCAATTGCTGATTTTTTCCCGCAAACAAGGAAATTTCGGCCCCGGCATGAGCATAAGTTATATATTCATCCGGTACAAAGCGCGTTCGCTCCACCGGGGTCGTAATCTCACGATCTTCAGTATATTGATTACCTTTATTATCGTACTTGGTATCGGTAACATGCGTCGTCTCGAAATCAGTATAACTTTCCTCGTGTGCTGGCACAAACTGCTCGGTATAACCAAATTGCTTAATATCTACTTTTAAAATGGCATCGACAACCTGCGGCATCCATTCCTTCATAACAGCCTCATACCTTGCCGGATCACTTACTTGCATTTGCTTAAGATCAATGGTGTCCGACTTATTTAGTTGGTATGCTAACTCTACGTCATTTATCAGACTTTCCTGTGGGATTATACTGATAGGCAAGTTTTGAGCCTTTATTATCTTACGCTGTAATAACTCCATTAACTTTTCCTTATCTGCAATGTTTTCTTGTTTATTGGTATACCCAACTGTATACACAACCGCAACATTTTTAACTTTATTAAAGTCAATAGTCTTGTTTTCCCATTCCTCTTTATGCTCCTGAGCCCATACCGCCGTAGTCATAAAAGAACAAATCAAAATCAACATACTTAGCTTAAATATCTTACTGATCATTTGAATCCCTCCAATAATCTGCTGATTATAAAGCTATAGTTTTCTGCAAAGTTATAACTTAGTTAGAATGTTATATGAAATTTATGGCAATTTTGTGACAATGAAAAAAATCAATGTGCATAAAACTAGCAATGACAAGGCCTTAGAACCTCTGAAGCCTTGTCATTGCTAGTTTTATGGTGTACGAAAAAACTCGCCCCCCCCGCAAGACGCGGCTTTAGAAGTGTCCCTTTTCTTAACTCTATTTTAAATTACATATAGAAAATCGGTGTCAGGCATGAGGTATTTAGTAATTGGTATACAAACAATTAAATACCTCATGCCTGACACCGGTCCCCATGCTTCTCCGCCTTGCGTGAAAATACAAAAAATACCAATATTAGAACTAGGGCAGGATTTTATTTATTGATGAAGAATATTCATTTTAATACATATTAAGGAGGTATAGTCTAATGGCAAAAAGAATTTTGATTCTCACTGGTGATTGCGCAGAAGATTATGAGGTAAAGGTTCCTCAGCAAGCGTTGACCATGCTAGGATATCAAGTTGATATCGCCGTTCCCAATAAAAAAGCGGGAGATATGGTGCAATTAGTCGTTCATGATTTTACCGGTCTTGATACATATATTGAGTTGACAGGGCACCGAATTGCTGTTGATATTGCGGCAGAAGATGCAAATGTTGAAGACTATGTGGGACTAGTTGTTCCTGGCGGACGTGCTCCAGAACATGTAAGGATGCATGAAAAAGCGGTTACTTTGGTGCAGGACTTTTTTGCCGCTGACAAGCCGGTGGCCGCAATCTGCCATGGTACTCAGCTATTGGCGCCGGCACAGGTGCTGAAAGGCAAAGCAGTAACCTCCTATCCCGCCTGTGCCGCAGAATGCAAGCTCGCTGGGGCAGAATGGAAAAATGAGCAAGTAGTTATAAGTGGCAATCTGGTTACCGCACAAGCCTGGCCCGATCATCCTGAATGGCTGAGAGCCTTTGTGGAATTGCTGGGTGCAACCATTACAATATAATAGGTGGGAATTGGTGGTCAGACTTTAGTTATTTGGTTTTTAATAACTCAATAACTAAAGTCTGACCACCTTGTTTTACAGAATGGAGGAACTAAAATGAGATTTTTAAAACAATGGGCAACTATGCTAGGCATATTACTTTTATTAATAAACTTATTAGGATGCTCAACAGAAAAGATTTCGCCTGACGAAACTAAAAAATTTGCCGACCCAATGACCGAAAATATTCTAATAGCCATGAACGAAGATAATTACAGCCAATTTTCCAAAGACTTTGATAAGGATATGAAAAATAAATTGAACGAAGCGGCTTACCAAAGCACCATTCCAGCAATAAAAGCTAAGATTGGCAACTACATATCTAAAGAATTAATAGACAGTGAAAAGAAAGACGGATTTATCATTGTAACTTACAAAGCAAAATTTTCTAAAGAAACAAGTGACGTAATTATACGTAGTGTATTTAGTAAAAACAATGAAAAAATCTATATATCTGGATTTTGGGTGGATTCTCCCAAACTGAGAAATAATTAACACCGAATAACTCAATAACTAAAGCCTGCCCACCCTGCTCCTATGCTTCTTTTCCCCCTTCCACATACCCTTTGCGGCTAAGAGAAATAAGTAAAGCCAAAACAGCATATCCGACTCCTGCCAGCAATGCGTCATGATAGCCTGCCATAAATGCTGTGCTTATGTCCTGTGCACTAGGTGCAGAAGTACCGGCTAGAAATCCCTGGCGTCTATATTCAAAAATAGCCACTGCAAGAGCTGTGCCGCACACCATTCCTAAATTTCGGCTAAGTGCATTGATACCGCCAGCCACCCCCATTTTACTAGGATGTACGGCTCCCATTACACTACTATTATTAGGAGATTGAAATAGTCCATTACCAATGCCGATAAGCCCTTGTGCAAAAATAATTTCAAGTAAAGCGGATGAACTAGACAATTCTGCCGAAAAATATATCCCTACTGCCATAAATCCAAGGCCTGTCGTTGTCAAAGCATATGGTCCAATTTTATCAGAAAGCACGCCGCTTAATGGAGCAATAGCAAACATAAATACCGAATATATTGACATAATCGTACCAATCTGACCAGGTGACATATGCTGTATGTCATGCAGAAAAAATGGCATCATCATAATATTGCTAAAGAGCGCTACAAAAGATAGAGATCCTGAAATATTTCCCAAAGCAAAAGGTTTGTTACTAAAAAGCTGAAGATCGAGCATAGGATGCAAAATTCGCTTTTCCTGCCTGATAAAAAGCATAAAAAACACAATGCTTAGCAGAAATAAGCTTGTAATCTCCAAAGACATCCAGCCCAATTTTGCACCAAAACTTAATGCACTTAAAAAACTGCACATCATTATTGCAAAATAAGCAGCTCCTTTATAATCAATGCTTTTTTCTTGATTATCGGTAACCGCATCTGGCGGTAAAATAAAATACACTGCTAAAAATCCCAGCAAGGCTAACGGAACATTAATGTAAAAGATTGCATGCCAATCTAAAATACTAAGCAGTGCCCCACCCATTGCCGGTCCCGTCATTGTCCCTACGCCTACCACAGCACCAATGGTTCCTAACACTCTGCCGCGCTCATTTTTAGGAAAATTGTCTGTTATCAGTGCAAAAGAATTGGCCATTAGGGCAGCTCCACCAAATGCCTGCACCATCCTTGCCAGAACCAGTGTAAAGATAGTAGAAGCTAGGCTGCATAAGGCTGAACCAAACATAAAGCCGATAAAGCCAATACAAAAAACTTTTTTTCTGCCAAATAAATCTCCCAGTCGTCCTGCTAAGGGCAGCATACTGGTGGTTATTAACAAAAAGGCGGTAATTATCCATTGTACTGTTCCAACATCGGTCTCCAAGGCTCGAGTAATTGTTGGCAAAGCTACATTCACACTACTTGCTGACAAAGAAGACATAAATGTACCTTCTGCAACGGAAGCAAAAATGAGCCACCGATAATAAGGTAACTGTGATAAATACACTTGCACAGAATTTTTTTGTTTCATTTTCTCCATCTTCCTTAAAATTATTTACTCATAATTATATAATATTTCCTATATTATTACAAAAATTAGTAAAAGAGGCCATAGTTTATTTCTTTATTTTCTATCTTTATACAAATTCCATAAACTCTACAAAAGAGCGAAAGCATCGGGAGGGTTATTGTGAAAACAAAATAGCCGACAGCTATAAAAAAGACGCACTAAAATAAACCTATCTCAAATATATAAAAGGAAAATTGGGGCAATTGGGGGGCAGGCTTTAGTTATTGAGTTTTTAATAATTAAAGCCTGCCCCCCTTGTTTTTGTTATTGATGCCGCCACATAATCTCGGAGATTATTGCCAAAGAAAGTGTTATAATGAATACATATTATTTTGGTATGCGTATACCGTTGGAGTGTTTATGATGATGAGCGGTATTATAAAAACCCCAAAACAGCTGCGCCACCGATATTTATTGGCCTTGAGTATTATTGCCCTGCTGCTGTTAATCAGCCAGGTTCTAATTCAATACAGCCTGTCGGAGCAGTTGGGGGATGCACGCGTTATTAATATTGCCGGAAGACAGCGGATGCTAAGTCAGCGTATTAGTAAATGTGTACTATTACTCCAAGGAACGTTATCTCCACAGGAAAGGGCCGCCCATAAGCAGGAATTAGCAGAGAGCATAGCTCTATGGCGAAAATCCAATCATAGTCTGCAGTATGGGGACTCAGGCATAGGACTTTTAGGTCGTAAGAGTCCTACCATTACGGCCATGTTTACTAGAAATCAGCCGCATTTTGAAGCAATGGCGCAGGCGGCGGAAAAACTGCTGGAGGATACACTTTCTCCAGCGGAAAGACAGGCGTTAGTAGATCTTGTTATGCGGCAACAGGCTGTCTTTTTGCAAGGGATGGATGAGATTGTCTTTCAATATGATGCCGAAGCCAGATGGAAAGTCATTATAACCAAGCGGTTGGAAGTGGCTATTATGCTAATTACGGGGATTACACTATTGCTAGAGGCCCGATTTATCTTTTATCCCCTAGAAACAAAATTGCAGAAATCCCTGCACGACTATCAGGAGAGTCAAACAAGATTGGTAAGGTTCGCCTGTTTTGATCAACTAACGGGAGTATATAATCGCCGGCATTTTCTAGAAGAATTCCAAAATAAATTATTGCTGGCCAAACAACGGCAGCAGATTGCTGTAATTGCCTATTTGGATTTGGATGGATTAAAGTCTGTTAATGATGAGTATGGACATCATGAAGGAGATTGGTATATTAGTTGTGCTGCCACTGTAATGGTGCAGAATATGAGAGAAAGAGACATAATTGGCAGGTTAGGCGGCGATGAGTTTGCCATTGTCTTAGAAAATTGCTCTCCCGAAGTGGCGCAGGCTACCTTGCAGCAAATGACGCTGGCTTTACAGAATAAAGGAAAAGAATATCATAAACCTTACAATATGTCTTTTAGTGCTGGAATCATTGCTTATAACGGAGAAGAAGAGGTAGAGACCCTACTGCAAAACGCCGATAGCATAATGTATCGACAAAAACAGCAGCGAAAAATGAATGTCCCCAATTGTCCCCTTGTTTAAAATAGCACCTTTCAAGTCAGTCACCCCTAAAATCAGTAATTCTCTTAGGCAATAAATTTTTATACGTACAGAAACACGGGGATTGGCGAGGTGTTTTCTTCCATTTTACCAAGAAACACCTCACCTGTTTCCCTGTTTCTTTGGATAGCTAGCTTACCCGCCAAGGATTTTCTTCCCCCTTTGCTTCCAGCGTACAGCTTTTAAGCGAAGCATACACCATGTCATGAACATCCTGATCAGTATAAAATGCCATATGCGGCGTAACCAGCACATTCGGGTAATTCCGTAGGATTGCCAAGTCATGATTAGGTAGAACTTCCGACTTTAAGTCATTATAATAAAGCCCTGCCTCATTTTCTATTACATCAAGAGCTGCTGCACCGATTTTACCTGTTTCAATGCCGTTTATCAGTGCGTCCGTGTCAATTAGAGCGCCTCTTGCGGTATTAACAAGGATTACATGGTCTTTCATTCCGTCAATGGTTTCGGCATTAATCATATGATAGCTATTGTCATTAAGCGGCGCATGCAGACTGATTACATCGCTCTTTTGTATGATTTCATCAAGTGAAACGTATTGGGCATACTTCTTAACTTCTTCCTTGTGGTATAAATCATAGGCTAAAAGTTCGCACCCAAAGCCTGATAAATGGCGTATTACTGTTTGCCCAATGCGGCCTGTACCGATGATGCCTACTGTCATACTGGCAAACTCCCGTCCTTCAAGTCCTGGCAATGAAAAGTCCTGAATACTCGCTCGTTCTATAATGAGTTTCATTTTGCGCGCTGCCATCAGCATAAGCATGATGGCATAGTCAGCTACGCCATTTGGAGAATAAGTTGCATTGCTGACCAAAATGCCATATTCGTTAGCTGACGCCATATCAATATGGTCAAAACCGATCGTTCTGGTCGAAATCATCTTGATATTCATTTCAGCAAGCATTTTCATTAATTCCCGATTAATCGGTGTTGTAATAATACTGATATAATCACAATCTTTGGCTATATGAATACTATTTGGTGTCGGCGTTTCTTTACAAATGACCAGCTCAATTCCAAGTTCCTTACTTATTTTCTTAAAATATGCCGCTTCATCAAATTCTCGGTAGTTAAATACACATACTTTTACTTTTTCCACATTCTTCATCTCCTAAATAATAAACACTAAAACCTCAGTGTCAGGCATTAATTATTTAATTATTGTTAGACTGACATATTTATTTAAATACGGTTTTGGTGGACATTCTCTCCATCTGCTTAGTGTCAATAACTCCGTCCCTATGACATTCATAACAAGTGCCGACTCAGAATTATTGAGTCGGCACTTGTATGGTCTTTTTTAATATATCTTGGCAACTACATAGGATGTAATCATAAGCATGGATAGCAGCAGCGTATAATCAGAAAGGTTTAGTTTAACATCATTGCCGAAGCTGCGTGTTTTTTTGTTCCCAAAGCCGCGTAGTTCGAGGCTTAGTGCCATGGTTTCGGATTTAGTGACGGCCTTTAATACCAAAGGCTTGATAATCGCCATATAAGACAGCAGCCTGCGCAGAATATTTCCTTCTATTGTATAGCCACGGCAGGCTTGCGCCTCTTGAATGGCTTTAGTTTCAGCCAAAAAATCAGGAATGAACCGGAGCGCAGTTGTCAGCATAAATGCGTACTCATAAGGCATATGACATTGCAGCACCAAAGCGGCTGACAGATCCTGCATGCGGGTGGTTGAAAGCAAGAGAAAGAATACTAACGTCATGGCACTCATTTTCGCTGCCGTAACAGAGGCTAGCATAATATCCTGATTAAATACATACTGTATTCCTGCTAACATGCCGGCAAATACAAAGAGACTGGCTATGCCTTTAAAAACAGTTTTTCCGACCTTAGAAAAAATAAGCATTATGACTTGAACTAGGATCAGCAAAGTAAGAGCAGGCAGGGACTGCAGCATTATGGCCCAAAGTGTAACAAATACTGTAAATATTAATTTGGTAAGTGGGGCAATTGTCCGCATATTATTTTCCCTCCCATAACTCTACTATATTAGTGCCTAATTCCTGTGTGGAACAGGTTGGCGCAACGCCAAAAGCAGCCAGCATTTTGGAAATTTTAAGACTGGCTGGCTGAGAAAGCCCCCAGGCTACGAGCTGGCTGTTTTGAAACAGTTCAGAAACTGAGCCGTCAAATACCTTGCGTCCGTGCAGCATGACAATAGCCCTGTTGGCTGATTGAGCTAAGAGCTCCATATCATGGGTTACTAATAAAATGGTAGTTCCATTTTGCAGTAGTTTTAGCAATAATTTTAAAATTTTCTCGCGTTCACAGGCATCCTGCCCACTGGTCGGTTCATCAAGAATGAGCATTTTAGGCTGCATGGAGAGCGCTGCAGCAATAGAAAGGCGCTGCTTTTGTCCCCTGGATAGGGAAAGCGGATACGCTTTAGCTAAGTGTGAAAGGCCTGTAGCTTCAAGGGCCTCGTCTACTACATTATTTATTTTCTCACTAGGAAACCCTAATTGTTTTGGGCCATAGGCTACTTCTTCAAATACTGTGTCGTGAAAAATCTGGCGATCCGGATTTTGAAATATATAGCCGATATGCTGCGCCATTTTTGCCGGAACAGCATTTTTCATACTGCTGTTTTGCCAGTAAAGTTCGCCGCTGGTTGGTTTTTTCAAGGTCATTATCAGCCGTGTAAGGGTAGTTTTACCGCTGCCGTTTTGCCCGACTATACCGACAAATTCGCCAGCCTTTATGGTAAAAGAAACATCTTGGATAGTTGTAGACTGTGCTTTATAAGAAAAAATAACATGTTTTAATTCAAGCATTGCCGGATACCTTCTTTTGTAAAAGCTTAGTAAGTTCTTTACTAGCCGCTTCTTCGCTGTCCCACGCTTCCAATTTCAAATTCGTGTGCGATTCTAAAAAAAACTTTAGCTGCCATAACGGCGGAATGGCTTCGCAGAAAATATTTTCCTTGGCCATTAGGGACAGCACTTCATCAGGAGTACCATTTTTTATTAAAGCGCCGTTTGCTAGTAAGATAAAATGGTCAGCATAAGGGAGCGTTGCTGCAATATTATGCTCTACGACCAGGATCGTCATTGCAGTTTCCTTATTCAATGCGCTAAGCAGCCGGTACAGTGAGGCAATCCCTTGAGGATCAAGAGCGGAAGTAGGTTCGTCAAGCACTAGTATTTTAGGTTTGGTGACCAGGATACTTGCTAAAATAAGACGCTGCTTTTGTCCGCCTGACAGGGAAGCCACTTCACTTTTTTCATAGCCTGTTAAGCCAACTTTTGCTAGTATTTTTGTTACGCGAAGTTGTATTTCTGCTGGGTCAATTCCTTGGTTTTCCAGACTGAAGGCCACTTCTTCTTCAACTGTCATGGCTACAAGCTGTGTTTCATAATCCTGCAGTACGCTTCCTACCGTAAGCGCCAGCGTATGCATTGGTGTTTTACGAATATCATGGCCTGCCACTTCAAACGCACCGGCAGAACTGCCGCCAAAGTATTGGGGCACAGCCCCGGCTACAGCTAGACATAGAGTCGTTTTTCCTGCGCCGCTAGGACCGATAATTACGGAAAATGAGCCAGGTTCTACTGCTAAGTTAATACTATCAAGTACTTTATGCGGATGCTTATACGCATAACTAAAATTTTCTGCTTTAATAATGGCCATAATTAGTTTCCTTTGGTATCAAAAAGTTTTTTAGCTGGGAAATACAGAATCTGTGTAATAATAGCATTGAGTGCACCAACAGCAAATACTACAGGCATCATGGCATAAAGATAAACAGCTGTCGGCAGAGAGAGTACAAGCTTAAGCGTAGTTATAAAAGTAAGTCCGCTTAAGACAGTGCTGATAAAGCCGGTAACTGCCGGTTTTATATTGGTATTTCCTACCGCAATTCTGCAGGATAAGCAAACAATGAGGGCACACACAACAGCGCCTACTGGTTCACTGAGTAAATTGCCATACGGAAAAGCGGATTTAGAAGTAGGAATATTGATTGCTGCTGCCACCAGGCCAATGCCAAAGGACTGCCCGATTGTCGGTTTCGTTAAGTTTATGGCAATGCAGTACATTGCAATTGTCCAGTTTGGCGTAACACCGCCTATATTGGGACTTACCAAATGGAGAATAGCTCCAATTGCCAAGAGCAAGGTTGTAACCGTAATCCAGCGATACTGACCGCCTTTGGTTTGTTCATGAATGACGAGCTCGGTTTGTTGGTTGTTGTTTTCCATTTTTTCAGTTCCTTTCGTTATTAACTATAAAACTACAAAAACCCCTCGTTCCTAATAAATAGGGACGAGGGGTTAACCCGCGGTGCCACCCTGATTGGCTAAAAAGCCCGGCTTTACAAAGTACAGGATAAAAATCCGATACCCGCTTTCTGATAACGGCGAAAGATTTCCGACAGCGCTTACCCCACTAAAGTGGATCAGACTGTGTCTCATAGGCCCATTCCATATACCGAGTAGTGCCAAACTCCCACTGCCATTGGCTCGCTGTAATTCTCTTTGTATGATGTACTTTTCCTAATCATTGACGATACAAATATAAATTACTTGTAGTATAAAAGTTTTATGTGGTATTGTCAATAATTATATTTTCAATAGCGTAGTCCCAGCCGGTGAGGGACTCGTCCCCCACAAGACGCGGTTTAGGAAAATCAAAAAGTACATGAAACACGGGGACAGGTGAGGTGTTTACTGCAAAACTACACGAAACAAAATCACTGTCCCCACGCTTCCATCTAGATAGTGATTATTAATTGCGCATTGATTGAAAAGCTTACAATTTCATGGTAAAATTACCTCTAACAGTTCAGTAGTCAACTAACTGTAATAAGCTTTTTAAGGAGTGCTTTATGAAAAATAGCAACATTTCGGAGATTGTAGCCTAACCGGGAGGTTTGCGTACAATCTCAGGCACAAACCTCCCTAAAGGTTAGATTTTACTTTTAGGAGGAATATGCATGAAAAGAGAAAAAACAAAATTGGTACAGATGAATAAGACGGTAATAATCAGAAACGAAGTAGCAACTGATTATAGGAAAGTTGAAGGAGTCACAAGAAAGGCTTTTTGGAACTTATATGTTCCAGGATGCATTGAACACTATTTAGTTCATGTTATGCGTTCTCACAAGGACTTTCTGCCAAAATTAGATTTTGTGATTGAAGTTGACAATCAAGTTATTGGAAATATCATGTACACAAAAGCAAGACTGGTTGATAAATCTGGGGAAGAAAAAGAAATCCTTACATTCGGTCCTGTTTGTATTATGCCGAAATACCAGAGAATGGGTTACGGAAAAATGCTTATGGAGCATTCTTTTGAGCAAGCGGTTGCACTTGGCTATGATGTTATTGTAATTTTTGGAAATCCAAACAATTACGTAAGCCGTGGCTTTAAGAGTTGTAAAAAATACAATGTTTGTCTTGAGAATGGAACATATCCAGCGGCAATGCTGGTAAAAGAACTGAAGCCGGAAACCTTGGACGGAAGGAAATGGGTTTACTATGACAGCCCGGTGATGAAGATAGACGAACAAGAAGCGCAACGCTTTGATGAAAGTCTGGAAAAAATGGAGAAGGAATCTCCAAGTCGAGTGTGTGAAGAAATCTCTGTATCTTTGATCTTCTATGATAATTTTTTAGGCTGGCGGATGCCTCAGAGCTTTCCAGGGAATCATCCAGCCTTAGCTGCACTATAAAATATATTTTTTTGCATGTCAAGAAGAGCCGCC
>JAJFUN010000129.1 GCA_021372375.1 Pelosinus sp.
GCATACCTTTGTTAATATTTTTGAACTAGGAATAGGGAAAAGCTACATTATGTGAATGATAAAGTGAAGAGCCGGATGCCTTAATTGGGCACGTCCGGTTCTGTGAGGGCTTGGGGCAGTGATGCCCCGGCTACTCGATCCATGTCCCTTTATAAATTAATATAACGAATAATTAGAATAAAAGAGGAAATTTAGAATTTTCGGAGAAGTTGGTAAATATAGTACAAGTAGCGTGTGTAGTATTGTCTATTTATACTATTTGTGGATTAGTCTGCAAGGAAAAAAAAAACAATGATAGGAAAGGAGGCATAAAAGGTAAGCTCACTAGAGGAAGGCTAGATGAAAAAGGGAGGAAGATGAAAATGGATGCATTAATTGCTTCGTTGCCATTATTAGTTTTCATGATAGGATTACCAGTATTAATGAAGCCAGCTGTTAAAGTTGCGCCGGTTGCTTGGCTGCTGACTATAATCCTAGCAATATTCTACTTTGGATTTTCGGCCCAGGTTACTCTATTAGCTGCTTTACAGGGTGCTATAACTGGTATTTTCCCAATTATGTATATCCCCTTTGGTGCTATTGTTGTTTATAATGTGTTAAAATCAACAGGCTGGATGAATAAAATGCAAAATGCCATGTCAGCACTGACCAGTGACCGTCGGGCTCAAGCACTATTAATTGGTTTTGGTTTTAGTGCATTTCTAGAAGGTATTTGCGGATTTGGTTCACCTGTTGCTATTCCTGCCAGTATTTTAGTTGGATTAGGATATGATCCAATGATGGCAGCTCTTGTTTGTTTAGTTGCAAATACAGGGCCAGTGCCTTTTGGTTCCTTAGCAATTCCGACAGATGTATTGGCGTTAACGACTCAATTGGATTTCATGAAGTTATCACAAATGACTGGTCGGTTAATGGCGCCTTTGGCATTTATTATGTCTTTTGCAACGGTCTTTGTTATGTCCGGTGTTAAGGGAATGAAAGGCATTATACCTGCTATAGTAATAACTGGCCTAAGTTTCTCAGTTATCGAGTTTGTTGTCAGTAATATGCTTGGTGCAACTTTGGCAAGTATACTTGGCGCTCTTGCATGTTTGACATGTCTATCTGTTTATTTATATAACTTAAAAACAGATGAATGTTGGGTATTCCCTGGAGAAAAAAATCCTGGTGTTGCTAATACAAAAAATATTGATTTTAAAGAATTAGCAATGTCATGGTTACCGTACATATTACTTACCTTAATCGTTATCGCATTTAACTTGCCGTCAACTAGACCGATATTCGCCGGCAAGGTTCCTGGTTATGAGTGGATGCTAATAAAGGCTGACATTTACAATCCTAATAAGCTGTATGCCTTTACCTGGTTGCAAAGTCCAGGAACAATTATGCTAATTGCTGGTTTGATTTCTTTCAAATTTATGAATATTCGTTTCAGTGAGTTTACTAAACAGTTTAATATAACATTTAAACAAATGATACCGGCTTTTATTACTGTAGCTTGTATTCTATCGATTTCTGAAGTTATGAATATGGCATTACCAATTGTTGATGCGAAAACAAAAATTGCCGTTTGGGCGAGCAGTACAGGTGCTCCTCAACCATCTATGATTGCTATTATGTCTAAGAGCCTGGTGGCTACTGTTGATCAACAAATTATGCCTTTCCTCAGTCCGCTGATTGGTGCTTTAGGTGTATTTATTACTGGTAGCAATACATCGGCAAATGCATTGTTTGGAAATTTGCAAGCTTTAACTGCAAAGGGATTAGGGTTATCTGATATTTTGATGGCATCTGCAGGCAGTGCTGGTGCTTCCGCTGGTAAAATGATTTCCCCGCAAAGTATCGTTATTGCAGCGACTGCCGTTGGTCTGCTTGGTAAAGAAGGTCTGATTATGCGTCGGACCATTAAATTTGCCATTCCTTATGCACTGCTCCTTGGTTTTATGGTGTGGTTGTTTAGTTTCGTTTTCCCTGGACTGATGCCTTAAAATTAATGATAGTATAAGAGCATCCATTTTATGGATGCTCTTATACTATCATGGACGGGGTTATCGACCGAGGTGTCATTTAACCACGCTCAATATTTGACAGCTTAATAGTAAGAAGATTCGAATAGCTATTAATTTTTGATAATATGAAATTTATTAGTATTGAGAACGGTAAAAGTATTAAAATACACCAAACAACTATAACGATAGAATATTTCGGGAAGTACAAAACCCATTGTATTGCCTTTGTATTGAAGAAAAAAATTGCATGCAAAAACCATAGATTCAAACTATGTTTACCTAAAAACGTCAATAATTTATTTACTTTATATGAATTTATGTGATTTAAAATATCAATGATACTATAAATGAATATCGGTGTTAGAAATGTGTCAGTACTAAAGTGATTTTGAGTGAAAAATCGTATCATTATTATTAAACAAACAGTAGTAATGCTAATAAACAACGAATTTAATTTATATTTAACTAAAGTTACATTTAACATATCAAAAACCTTATGCTGAGCAAAACAAATTCCTGCAATTACACTCGGCATATATGTAAAATACTCCATTAACCATTGAATTATAAAACTTGTATATCCTGAGTGTCCTATCACTCTATTAATCAAAATAGCGACCACCCAAATAAAACATATGCAAATATAAGGATTATTGAATTTTTTACATATACTTATTAAAAGAGGAAAAGACAGCAAAACTAAGATATAAAATCTAACATACCAAGCAAAAGCTATTATACTTGTTGAAATAGCCACTATATTTTTTAATACTTCCTTAACTTTTAATAAGTCGTTATTTCCTAATATTAGATTAATTGGTAAAAATATAAAAAACAAAATTGTCCAATAAGTAGTTAGAAAAGATAAGGCCTTGTGTATAAATTTATTAATCGTATTATCTTTTTCAAGTGCATAGAACATGCCATATCCAGTTAAAAAAGCAAATATAGAAACACATATCTTTCCGAAAACTCCTAAATAATATTCTAATGTTTTATGCCCAATAAATATTCCAATGTAGGGATTTTGAACTGTCCACCAATCAGGGAATGAGAAAATATGGTGTATTAACATTAATAGCAAGGCAACACCCTTTATCATCTGGGTTGATGTTACATTAAAAATAAATTTCTTAGATTCTAATTCTAAATAATTAGTTGTTTTCATTAATAATTACCTCCCATTTATTTACTATATAGTAAATAACATGAAAAAGTCAATTGAAATTAATTACGGCTTATATGGAGGAAGACAATAAATGAATAGCAGCTGCAAGCGATGATAAACATTAAAAATTTGTGAGTTAGATACAGGGAAAACATAAACCTTGCCCCAGTTTCGAATTGGCATGCTCCATTTCTTCGTTGCTTCAAAGGTTGCTAGGTATAATGCCTTTAAAAGAGCCGTATCACTCGGGAATACACTGCGTTGGCGAGTTACTAACAAGAAGAGATATTATGTATAATGCTAAGAAATAAAGGACGGTCATGATTGACCGCCCTAGAAGTCGGAGCTGATTACTTTTGTCGCGTTTTAAAGGTATTGCAAGCTGTACCATCGGCAGATAGTACTTGAAGGTCACCACTTGATCGAACTTTAATATTGTCAGTGGTACATTGGAAGTCCTTTTTCCTAGAACTTATGGTTTAATCCTATACTAATACCTTTTGCGGTAAGATTGCTAACTGCATTGTTTTGGTAATCATGGTAACCTATATCAAGAGAAGTTGTGTTGCCAAGTTTATAAATTATTCCGGCTTTCCAGTCTTGTATATTCGAAGATTTTTGATACGAAGCATAGCCTTCAATATTATTGATAATATTTTGTCTGTATGCAATACCGCCAAATGTTTCGCTAGTTGGCGTGGAACCTAGACTTGAATTCAATTCTGATTTTATGCTGCCTGCGGACACAGCCAGATTGCCATTTATTTTGTATTGAAGGCCAACCTGAGCGCTGTTAAAGTTGAATCCATTAACAGAGCCGCTATAAAATCCATTAGTGTAAAGGTTAAAGTTTCTGGAGTCCGAACGGAGATAATCTCCCGTAATAGCAAGCTTATCACTGAGACCGTACGCTAATTGGTATTCGTTTGCGCGGAAACTTCCTAAATCACCAAGTCCAGTGGTGCTAGTTTGTAATTTGTTATATGAGTAGCCGATTTGTGCCTGCCCCGCTTCTACGTCTACTGCTGGAGCTGCTGCAAAAGCAGTGCTAGCAAAAGCAAATGTAGCAAGTGCGGCGAAGATAACCTTTTTCACAGAAATCCCCCTTAAAATTTTTATTATAATTTTGTCCTTATTGTCTAGGTACCTATAAAATGTAGCTGAATATTTTTAGAATATCCTTAGAAAACTTAAAATTCAATTATAAAAAAAGACTTTAAGAGTATTATTGCGCTCTTGAAGTCTTTTTGGATTTTATATCAAAATGTATTTTTATGATCAGTGGCAAAAGGTAAGTGATATAAGATTTATGCGCATCAGCTGGTAGAGTTTATTTGAATTTCATAATTCTGTCACATTTACAATGTATACTTATTCTATCTTTCAGATAGTGATGCATTTAATATGCATATGACATAGAAAAATTACAGAATCTAGTATGAGCTTGTTATGATAGGAGGAGAAGCTTTGAAACGATTTGGAATAGTATGGGTAGTATTATTAGCATTTTTCTTGAACTTTGTCCGTCTGGAACAGGAGGGACTAGCCAATCTTTATTACGCAGCAGGCGTCAAAAGCATGCTGATGAACTGGCATAATTTTTTCTTTGTGTCTTCAGATCCAGGCGGTTTTATTACTATTGATAAGCCGCCGCTTGGTTTTTGGCTGCAAACATTAAGTGCGAAAATTTTTGGCTTTCATGGATGGAGTATCATTCTACCACAAGCTTTAGGCGGCGTAATATCTGTATATTTAATTTATGTGTTAGTGAAGCGATACCACGGAGAATGGGCAGGCTTGATTTCGGCGCTTGTGTTGGCGCTTACGCCAATTTTTGTCGCGGCGAGCCGCAATAATACAATAGATGTTCTGTTGGTAACGACGCTGCTTTTGGCTGTGTTGGTATTTTTGCAAGCGGCGGAAGCAATGAATTTTAAAAAGCTTTTGCTGGCGTTTTTTTTGATCGGAGTTGGCTTTAATATAAAAAGCCTAGAAGCCTTTATGATACTGCCGACATTTTATATTACGTATTTACTGGTACAGCATGGCAGATACAAGACAAAAGCAGTTCATCTTTTGTTTGCTACATTGGTATTAATTACCAGCTCGCTGCCTTGGTTCCTTATCGTGGATAGTTTTTCACCGCAAAATCGGCCTTATGTAGGCAGTAGTGAAACCAATTCAGAATTTGAACTTGCCACAGGCTATAACGGCCTGGGTCATTTTTTAGGCTATGGAATAAAAACGCCAGGTAGATCAGGCCAAGCGCCAAATCCAAACAGGCAGCGCCTCCAGAATGCTACACCGCAAGGCGGCGAAACCGGCTCACCTGGGTTATTTAGACTAGTTAACCATCAAATGGGCGGTCAAATAAGCTGGCTGTTGCCGTTTGCGCTGATTGGGATATTGATTTCACTATATCAATTTAAGCGGCAGGCTTTACCGGAAAAAAATCGAATTAAAATGATATTTTGGGGCTTTTGGCTTATACCTGAAGTGATCTTTTTCAGTATAGCCCAAGGAACTCATCGTTATTATTTAGTTATGATGGCACCGGCGATTGCTGCGCTAGTCGGGATTACATATGTAACATTTGCCAAGTGGATTATAAGTGAGGGGAAAAGACGGTATCTATTGCCTGTAGCTTTGTTTGTAAATACAGCTGTGCAGCTATGGATTATTGCAGGCTATACGGAATGGCGCTCCTGGATATTGGCGCTTGACTTAGGAATAGGCCTATTAGCTTTGCTGCTCTTACTATGGCAGGCGAATAGAAAATGGAATTATAGGTACCATCACACAATTATGACAATGGGAGTTATTAGTTTATTACTAGCTCCATTTGCGTGGTCACTTACGCCGATGTTATATGGCTCAGGAAATTCAGCCTTTCCTTTTGCTGGGCCAGATTTATACACTCAGTTGCAGAAAGGAAATACTCCCGGAGGTATGCCGAGCCTTTCCAACAGGTTTACCATTGCTACAGGAAAGTTGGAAGCTTTTTTGATGTCTCATCGCAGTGGTGAAAAGTATATTGTTGCCGTACCCAATGCGCATATGGCATCATCGATCATACTTGGTACTGGTGAGCCGGTAATTACTTATGGCGGATTTATGGGTTCAGAAAAGATACTGGATGCGGAAAAGCTGGAAAACTTGGTGGCACGTAATCATGTCCATTATTTTATAATAACATCAAATAGTAGTCAGCAGCCTGAGGTTAACGAATGGGTTACTACTCATGGTACACTTGTACCTGATGAAGAATGGCAGGACAGTTCCAATCAAGAAACCATAAATAATGCGCCAAATTCACCGCGCAAAATGACAATGCAGTTATATGCGTGCCATCCTTAAAAAATGATTTGCTGGAATCGTTCCTTCGGGTCTTTATTTATAAAAACAGTGGGGACGATCCTTTTTGGCACAAAGGTGTCAGAAAAGAATCGTCCCTGCTGTCTTGTTCAAATCCGAAAGCAGAAATAAACTAAACCACGCTTTAGCAAAGCGTGGTTTAGAAGAGGGCTTGGTTCTAAAATGGTAGGACTTGCTGGATTGGTGGATTATTTGCGAAATCTAGCAGCTAGAGGAACAATCGTCACCCATGCAGAAAAATAATAAAAGGATAATAATAATAATAATGCAGCCGGAACCGCCGAAGCCATTGCGACCGCCAAAACCGAGACCCATAAGTATTCCTCCTTTATCCTGTACTTAATACATTGTATGATAGCTAAAGGCAAGAGGTGTCAATCTGATTTCTTATGGATTAATTTAATGAAAATGCACACACTTAATAAAGTCGTTAAATATAAAGTAAGGAGTGATTCTATGAATAAATGGGTTTGCGTTATTTGTGGTTATGTTTATGATGAGGTAAAAGGTGACCCAGACGGCGGTATTACTGCCGGTACTAAATTCGAGGATATTCCGGACGACTGGGTTTGTCCTACTTGTGGTGTAGGAAAAGATCAATTTGAAAAGCAATAAGAGCAATCAAGAGACAGTGGGGTTGATCCTGTTTTTGGCACAAAGTTGTCAGAAAAGGACCGTCCCCACTGTCCTCCTATGGTTCCCACTACCAAGCCCATAGCGGACTTTCACCGCCTAGTTACTGCCCATGCCGGGCGAACGTAAAAAAAGAAACGCGGGCAACTACTGCTCGCGTTTCTTTTCTGACTTAGCGGTAAGCCTGAGAAATCAGCTAAAAGGTAACGGAACTTTTCCTTCAAGCGCTTCTTTAAGCGTGAATTTTGTTTCATGAACTTCAAGACCTGGATTGGCAAGCTTTACCCAAATAGTTACATCTCCATTAGGGGTAGAGTTGACAACCATGGAACCAAGAGTACGAACATGCATGGGAGGATTGACACGCCAAACGACGGGGTCTTGGGTAAAGTTTATGATGTCCTCAAAAGTAAAGTTCTCTTTACTGGATAACTGGTTTTGTGCTTTTTGCTGACGGCGTAGTGTACTTTTGCCGATTTGGTCGGGGTTGGTATCGATTAAGGCTGGTTCGAGATAGTGGTTGGCGTGAACAAGTGTACCGTTTCTAGTTGAGTTAATGGCATATTTTCCGTCAAGCCCCATCTCAATATAGGCAACTTCGTGAGCATCACCTAAAACGATAAACTCAGGGTTTGCTGTCCATTCACCGCGCTGCAGGGCGGCAAGGGCTTCTTTTACCGTGCTGTAGTGTGATAGCAGCCAGTTATTGCCATGGTGTCCTGTAAGCTTGCCGCGATAGTTTTCAAGTTCAGCTGTTGGTGGGGACTGAGTAAAAACGATAAAGCCTTTTTCATTTATGCCGCCCTTACAATCAGGCTGGGGGGCATCTTGTGCATTCATCGAGAGATAGCGATATCCGGCTGATGGTGTGATCAGGCGGATATCTGTAATGTGATTTGGTATTTCATCGCGGTTTTTGGCGACAATTGTTCCGTTGTCGGCAGCGCTCGGCCCGGCGACAGCCCAGGTTGTGCAAGCGTAGGCCGCTTGCTGCAGTAATAAACTTCCGCTTAGTACGAGAGCAATTATAAATTTATTCATTCTGTGTGCATCCTTTCCTTTATTATACTTGTGGAACTATCTTCTAATTAAAGTAAGTATATACTTCGCTATGGCGAAAAAAATAACCTTCTTATTGCAAGGGACCAAAATTTCGTGGATGAAACAGGAAATCCCTGCAAGCATAGGGGCTGTCCACTCTCAACAGTAGATGATCAGGACAAGAAACAGGGACAGGGCAGACGTTTCATGCCATAATTACCAGTAAACGCCTGACCTGTCCCCATGTTACTTATTGAGTTTTCAATAGATAGTTAGCAGCATTCACTGCAGTCTCCACCCATTAGGAGATGTCGTCCTTTGGGTTGTTGAGGAACCTTGTAAGTAGCAGGTTTGCTTGACATACTTTTGAGAAAGGCAATATAATTTTCAGGCAGCCCCTGCACTTTTGCCCCTTGGCAGATAAGCGCCAAATATTCACTGCTGGGAGGCAGGGGTTCGCGGAGAACCGCTTTTTTATAAATGGTAGCAGGCAGCAAGGCTCCGCTCCTGTCTATCACTTCTACGGGAAAATGAAAATAAGCGCCTGTCCCATCAAAACGGGCATCTTCAAAGCCGTCTAATATATCCCAGTCAGCAGCGCTCAATTTATAGATAACACCCCAAACCTCCTCCGACGGCTGCAATGTTACACTTTCTGTTGCTCCATCCCAGACGGTAGAATGACCATAAAAATTGAGCTGATGACCTGGAAGTTTAGCGATACCAAGCGCTTTGGCATGTGGACACTTTTTTTTCATTTCAGTCAGATTTAGGTTCAAGCCATAAGCGAAATACAAACGAATGTCAGTCATTGATTCTCCACCTCTTATTTTAAATTTAATCTAAGGAAAGTTGGGCACAATTGGTTAAATCGAAGCATTCCATAAAGCTATAAGGATCTTCAAAAGGATGCGCTGCATTTCTGCTTCTTAACCAGCGAGCAAAAGGTGCATCTAAGGCAGCGTAGGAACTATTATAGAGGCGCAGGCCTTCAAAGAAATCATGGAGCTCAAATTTTAAAAAGCCCTGAATGGTTCCTAACTGATGAGATGTTTCTTTCCATTTACAGCCGGGCGGAAGTTTTTTTCTGTATAGTGATAAATCTTTCGCATCTTGTATGCCCTGTTTTGAGGAAAGCAGGGTGGTAATAACGCTGCTTTCCTTGGCGTAAAAGGGAAAAAGCTCTTTTTCTAATAAGGAAACCCCGACTTTTATTGAGTGCTCCTGACTGAATTGACCAAACACATACCCATTATAAATATCAATAAAGATATGCAAATAGAGCATTCCCTTTATTTTTCTGCTTAAGCGGCGGATGAAAATGCATTCATAAAGCAGCAGTTTCCCCGGAGCCGAAGACGTAATATTGCGGTCGCAAAAGGGCGGATTGATTCTTTCAATAAAGCCGATTTGCTGAGGGGATAGCTGTTTGGGGTTAGTAAAATACATCTCCATTAAGGTATGGCAAACAGAAATCTTGCTTTCTACATTGCAGTTCATTTTTAGCTGCTGTAAATCTTTTAGGCTCAACTTCATATTTCGTTTAGCGAAAAAAGAGAGCAAGCGAAAATCATTCCAAAAAGGATTGCGTAAACAGATACCTGCTACTAATTGATGCAGCTTAGTGGGTAGTGGTCCTTGACATTGGGTTTCTGCCGGAAGTCGATTTATTGTGGTTGAAGTCAGGTTTTCCAGTAGTAATAGGCTTAAGGCTTCCGGTTTCGTGCAGCAACTGGCAGTTTTACAGGAAACTTGTTTCAAAAAACGTCACCTCCGAAAAAATAATAGCCGGCTGGGGATAATCCAGCCGGCACTTCATCGTACAACGAAAACTATATGGAAATGTATCATAGTAGCAAAACCTAATGGGATTCAGCACTAGTTATATTTGCAGTTTATACCTCTAAAGTTTGCTTGTCAACAAACTTTAGAAAATTTTAGGGGATAAGCTTTTCTATTGGTTCTGGGCAAAAAAAATTAGGCATATCGAAAAGCAAAGGGAACGGCATAAAACAGTGAATTTTGGGCAAAAGACCATTAATATGTGAATATTGCGAATGTTTATTTGGGTATTGCTTACAAAAAAATACTATGCTATACTCTAGATAAATTAAATATATTATATGAGCAAAGATGCTTATAAACTTCACAGTTTATAAGCATTTTTTTTGAT
>JAJFUN010000136.1 GCA_021372375.1 Pelosinus sp.
CGAATTGCCGACAGTTCATCCACACACTTAGGAAAAGTCGGTACAGAATATCCATATAATTCCTGATCAATCTCCACACCAGCCGGCACAAATAATAACACCTCAGCCGAAATGCTTTGCACACTACCGCCCAAAACGTAACATACCCCGCTCAAAAAGTCCAGCATCGACTGCTCCAACTTGTCGCGTACCTGGCCGATATTGATAATAACAATCCGTTTTGCTTTTAAATGATCCGCACAAGCAAATATGTCATTACGTGTGCAAGGGAATGATACACACATTTTCAATTCTGCTGGTGTATGCAGCTTCAAATGTGGTGCCTTAGTAGAAGTAACAATAGCTTCCTGCTGCACATTTTCCTCTTCTTCAGCCATAAAGAAATTGGTAAACTTATTAATTAAGCCGCTTGGCATGATTCCCGCCTCCCCGACATGTCCCTTTTATTCAGGACAATAACTCTACATAAATTCAAAGATAAATAACTTTAATTAATAGTTCGACAGCCTCTATCCATTCTCCTGCATACTGCTAAAATTTTCAAACAGATTTTTTACAATACAGTAAAATTATTCTTCACTTTGCTATAAATAAACGCAAAACGTTTTTAAATAGGAAAAAAGTAATTTACATTTCGCCAAATAGGAATGCTATCTTGGGCTGAACTGATAAAAAAATGTTGGTTGGCTATAACCAACCAACATTTTCTATTTACATAAGCTATGCGGCAAAAAGTAAGTCTGTTAGGCGTTATTTTTGCGATCTCTGCCGCGTGCCTGCCGATCTAAGATAGCCTTCCTGAGGCGAATGCTTTTCGGGGTAACTTCCACCAGCTCGTCTTTATTGATATATTCAAGCGCCTGTTCAAGACTTAAGATACGAGGTGAAATGAGACGCAGGGCTTCATCGGAAGCACTTGTCCGGCAATTGCTAACATGTTTCTTTTTACAGGGATTTACATCCATATCCATTTCACGGGCATTCTCACCAATTATCATGCCTGTATATACTGCCTGTCCAGGCACAACAAACATAACACCACGATCCTGAACGCTAAAAATGCCATAACCTGTTGTTTCGCCTTGTTCAAACGCCACCAAAGCCCCGCGGGTACGTCCAGGAATATCACCTTTAAACGGCGCATAACCATGGAAAACATGATGCATAATCCCGTTTCCTTTGGTATTTGTCAAAAATCCCGCGCGGAATCCAATGAGACCGCGCGCCGGAATGGTATATTCCATGCGCAGATAGCCGGCAATTTCGGTCATATTTACCAAATCGGCTTTCCGTGTTCCAAGCGATTCCATAACCGCTCCCATAAATTCCTGCGGCACATCAATTGTCAAAAATTCAATAGGTTCGCAGCGCTGTCCATGGATTGTCTTATAAATAACTTCTGGTTTGCCGACCTGGAATTCAAATCCTTCCCGCCGCATGGTTTCAATTAAGATAGACAAATGAAGTTCACCGCGGCCTGATACTTTATAAGTATCGGCACTGTCCGTTTCTTCTACCTTGAGACTTACATTTGTTTCTACTTCTTTAAATAATCGATCCCTGAGGTGACGCGTTGTGACAAACTGGCCTTCCTTTCCGGCAAACGGACCGTTATTAACACTAAAGAGCATCGACAGCGTAGGTTCATCAATACTAATTGTCGGGAGTGCTTCAGGGTTTTCAGTATCAGCAACGGTTTCACCGATATTTACATCTGTCAGGCCTGTAATCGAAACTATATCACCGAGCGCAGCCTCGCTGACTTCTACTCTTTTTAAACCTTCATAGATGCAAAGCTTGCCTATCTTGCCTTTTCTGCTTGTTTCGCCGTCTAAGATGGTCACATTTTGCCCGGCAGCTACCCGGCCGCGAATAATCCGGCCAATAGCAATACGACCTACATAGTCATCCGAATCAAGAGTTGTAACCATAATCTGCAGTGGACCTTCAATATCGCCTTGTGGTGCAGGAATTTCTTTGATGAGTAGCTTAAACAGAGGCTCTAAGGAATCACTTTCATCCTCCATTTCTAATTTGGCAATTCCATCACGTGCCGCCGCATATACAACAGGGAAATCGAGCTGATTATCGTCAGCCCCAAGTTCCATGAAAAGTTCCAGTACTTCATCATATACATCATCAACCCGCTGATCAGGCCGATCAATTTTGTTAATAACAACAATTGGTTTTAGCTTTTGCTCAAGCGCCTTTCTGAGCACATATTTGGTTTGCGGCATCGGCCCTTCAAAGGCATCAACCATGAGCAGCACGCCGTCAACCATATTTAGCACGCGTTCCACTTCCCCGCCAAAATCGGCATGGCCCGGAGTATCTACAATATTAATTTTAACCCCGTCATGCATAACTGCCGTATTCTTTGACAGTATAGTAATCCCGCGTTCTCTCTCTAAATCGTTAGAATCCATTACACGCTCAGCGACCTGTTCATTGGCGCGAAATATATTGCTTTGTCTAAGCATGGCATCCACTAGTGTAGTTTTACCATGATCGACATGGGCAATTATTGCTATATTCCTTAAATCTTCACGTTTCATAAAAATCCTCCCAAGATTTTATCTGGAAAAAGTTCTTGTACAGCAAAATCAGTTTCTTTGACTGCAAAAACATATCCTTTTTATCGCATAAATAAAAAGGATGCCGCATTTAGGGAACCATACAGGCATCCTTTATATTATCGTATAATATTCAATATAGTATACTGTTGGCAAGCTGTCAATGTTTAATACACATTTTTCTTAAAAAAAGTATAAAACTTAACATATTTTCCCTTTTATATGTCATTTAAGGTCTTTTTAAGATAGGCTGAGACCTTTTCCATGCGTCTTAGGACATCATCAATTTTTTTACTGTCACCGGTAATAAGCAGTTCCATGCGCTTCCTATATTCGGTGTAATCTCTTTCAAATTGATCCAGATAGTCACGCAGCCGTTTGAGCGCAGGATCCAAAAGCTCAACTGCCGATTCTTCAATTGTCCACTCTCTGCCGGAAATTACGGCAGCATCGCCATACTGCGGTATATATGTCTCAAGAGCCAGACGCTCTTCAATAATACCAGAGAGCGGCTCTGACATATCAAATTCACCATGTACTAAAAATACCTTAGCCGGCTTATTTTTTAAACAGCCCAGCCAGTCAATGATCTGATCTTGATCAGCATGAGCAGAAAATCCGTCTAAATTGTAAATTTTGGCCTTTACGCTAACTTCTTCACCCATTACTTTAACGCGTTTGGCGCCTTCAGTTAAGCGGCGCCCCAGACTCCCCTGCGCCTGATAGCCGACAAACAGGACACTTGACTCAGCTCGCCATAAATTATGTTTTAAATGATGCAGTATCCGTCCGGCATCAGCCATGCCGCTGGCTGAGATAATAATGGCAGGCTTATCAAGATCGTTTAGTTTTTTTGATTCATCCGCTGTTTTGGTAAACATGAGCTGCGGCATATTTAAAGGATTGTCATGCTCTTTTTCAAGCATTTCATGCGCTTCGCTGTCAAAGTACTGGGTATTTTTCATAAAGATATTGGTTGCCGCAATCGCCAGCGGACTATCGATGATAACAGGCATATCTGGTATTTGGTTTGATTTAAATAACTTATGCAAATGATATAATATCGCCTGCGTACGGCCTACCGCAAAAGACGGAATGATGACATTGCCGCCGCGTGCTACCGTATCATTGACAATTTCCGCAAGTTTAGCCTCTTTATCATAGTGCTCGTGCCTCCGATTACCATAAGTTGATTCGGTAATCACAAAATCGGCTTCTTCCACAATGGACGGATCGTTTATAATCGGCTGATTAGGCTGACCTAAATCGCCGGAGAATAAGAGTTTAGTGGTTTTGCCTTCTTCAGTTACCCATATTTCCAGCATGGAGGACCCTAAAATATGTCCGGCATCTTTAAAGCGAACGGTAATTTCCGGTGAAGCAAATACTTCCTCTTCATATTCGACAGGCGAAAAATATTTTAGACAATCATACGCATCCTCAACGGTGTAGAGCGGTTCAACATGCTGCTTACCGCTCCGCTGACCTTTACGGTTGATTATTTCGGCGTCAAATTCCTGAATATGACCGCTGTCAGGCAGCATAATACTGCAGAGTTCTGTGGTTACTTTCGTAGCATAAATGGTACCTTTAAAGCCTGACTTGCATAATTTCGGCAAAAGTCCGCCATGGTCAATATGCGCATGTGTTAAAAACACACCATCAATAGAACTCGGATCATATAAAAACGGTCTGCGATTCAGAGCGGTAATCGCTTTCGATCCTTGAAACATCCCGCAATCAACCAGGAATTTTTTACCTGCTACCTCCAATAGATAGGATGAACCTGTTACCATCCTGGCCGCGCCTAGAAAAGTCAGTCGCATAATCATCGCCCCTTGTCTTAGTTAGATTCTTTACTTCATAGTATAAGTATATAGCAAATATGAAACATTTACCACAAAATGCAGAATATTTTTTCTATTTGTCACAACATGACCAGGCAGACTACGACGAAGTAGCTGCTATAAAGACTGTAATAGAACAAGCCGGTTGTGTCAAAAATATAGGTAAGCTCATCTAGTTCTGTCTGCTGGAGGTGCCTTTTGAATAATAATTCTGATTTTACCCATCGGCCTAATAAAAATTCTATATCCTTTGATTCTTATGAAACTATGGCCGACTATTACTTTAAATATATTGATACCAAACCATTCAATGCCTATTATGAAAGGCCGGCCACCTTATCATTGCTGCCTGACGTCAAAGGAAAAAAAGTGCTGGATGCCGGCTGTGCAGCAGGCTGGTATAGTAAATGGCTCATAGATCATGGCGCCAGCGTAACCGCTCTAGATTTTAGCCCTAATATGATAAAAATGACTAAAAGAAGGCTGGCGGGCAAAGCCAACATTAAACAGGCTGACTTAAATGAACCATTAACGTTTATCGAGGATACGTCAACAGATATTGTCCTATCTTCACTAACCCTCCACTATATTAAAAACTGGGAGCTTCCGCTTGGTGAGTTTAATAGAATCCTTACATCATCAGGGCAGCTAATTTTTTCGGTACATCATCCCTTTATGGATTTTGTCGTCTTTCGCCGGGAAAATTACTTTTCCACAGAGCTCTTAACCGATGAATGGGATACTTCTGCCGGCAAGGTCAAAGTCCAATTTTATCGCCGCCCTTTACATAAAATAATTTCTGCGGTAATACAAGCCGGCTTTACGATAGAAAAACTGTTAGAACCCATGCCTACAGAGAAGTTTCGCGAAACACAGCCGGAAAGATATAACGAGCTAATGCAAAAGCCGCATTTTCTGTTTATTCGGGCAAAAAAAGAGCTTAATTGTCAACACTGCCAGCAAGACCGCACTAGACACCCTTAGTAAAAGCGCCGATGATACAGTTCAATTTTTTTCATCCAGTATATTGACCACAAGCTCCGTTAAATTATTTTTCAATATACCATTTATTCTCTTCACTAAATAGATAAACTTCCTTACCGTATATCCGGCAAGTATATCGTATACCCTGGCCGCCCCCTTTGAGTGAAGGTGCCATGCGCACATCAAGCAAGCGGTCAATAGTAAATACCCGGCCGTCCTCCCATTTAATCGAAACTGGACGTGTGGTTCCATTTAAACAATGCTCGGCAACTACCTCAACAAAAATCTTTTCCATAAAAATCACCTACTACTTAAAATACGATACTGGATGAATGACATGGTCATCTTTCGGATTAAAGCCGGTCAAATTTCGATCTAATAGCATCGCACATCTTTGAATACTGTAATTACCAAAACGTTTTCGAATTCCATCAATTGCCTTTTCTAGTTCCTCGCGTTCTATCCTGCTACAATCAAACAAATCCAGTTGAAAATGGCCGTCAGCAGTCACCAGGCCGGCGCCGCGTACGCCAATGCTGCGAATGGCCTTATCCCATAGATAATTAGTACGAAATAAGTCCATCGCCTTTTGGGCAATATCAGCGGAGACGTAACTTGGGATTTGCAGTTTGCCTTGCCTTTCAAATGATAGTAACTCTGTATTACGCACGTTTATAGCTACCGTTGTACATTTTAGTCCATGCTTTCTAAGCCGCGCCGCCACACTTTCCGCCAATACATAAACAATTAATTTGACATCATCGATATTAACCAAGTCCCTGCATGTTGTCGTGCTGTTGCCGACAGATTTGATTACGCTTTCTTCACCAGCATGCCGTACTGGCGCTGAATCAAGACCATTGGCAAAGCACCATAATGTCTCGCCCCATACGCCAAGTAGTAGCCTTAGATCGTTTACATCCCGGTTGGCACGCTCACCGATTGTAAATATGGCACGGCTTTGCAGTTTTCGGCAGGTTGAACGGCCAACATACAATAAATCTCCGACCGGCAGTGGCCATATGCGCTCTTTGAAAGTATCTTCCGTAATTATTGTGGTAGCATCAGGCTTTTTCATATCGCTGCCCAGCTTTGCAAATATTTTATTAAATGATACCCCCACCGATGCCGTAAGCCCCAGTTCCTCCCTAAACCGGCGCCGAATTGTATCGGCTATATCAAAGCCGGAACCAAATAGTTGTATGGAATTGGTTACATCAAGAAAGGCCTCGTCAATGCCGAATGGTTCGATTTGATCGGTGTAATCTGCATAAATCCTGCGAGCCAGCCGAGAAAAGCGCAGGTATTTCTTAAAATCTGCCGGAACAGTAACAAGCCCCGGGCATTTTAGCTTTGCCTCCCAAATAACATCGCCTGTTTTAACACCAAACGCTTTAGCCGGATAGTTTTTAGTAAGAACAATGCCGTGCCTGGCTTCAATATCTCCACAAACAGCAACCGGCTTATCACGAAGCTCTGGATGATATAAACACTCAACGTTGGCATAAAAGTTATTTAGATCAGCGTGCAAAATCGTACGCTTCATCAAATGACCTTCTTTACTTTAATGCAGCTTGGACTTTGGGTCTTGCGCTCAATGAAGCCCATTACTTCTAAGTCATCCAGATAACCATGAACTGTTGCGCTGCTGTTTAGACCAACTCCATCACAAATTTCGCGAACAGTCGGCGGATACGGCTGCGGAAAGTTAGCGATAAATTTTAAGATTTGCTCTTGTCTGCACATAAGCATAAAAAGCCACCTCCATATCGAACATATGTTTGATTCTATAATACTCCAAACAAGTGTTCTTGTAAAGGTGTTAAGTTTGTAAATTACTGTAATTTAGATACATACACTGGTAACTTCAATTAAGAGGTAATTTTATCCTACCGAATATATCGATACAATTAGTAATCGCGCATTTATTCAACAAGCGCAGAACTTAGTTTATTAGCTTCCGATATTCTCGGAAGCTTTTTACTTACTACAGCTAACGCCTTTTCCTTACTGCTAATTATTATTTAATTCGTTAATACTCAATACCTGGTTCATACTGCCCGCATTATACCCTGCTAGATCAAGGGTTACAAAGCTAAAGCCCAGTTCTTTAAAATCTTGCTGGATTTGAATGGCTGTATTTTGTTTGATGATTTTTCCCATTTCAGTGCCTGACACTTTCAGAGCCGATTTTATAACTCCCATTATGCGCAAAACATCCCTTTCAGCCATTCCCAAATAGTCATTTGGAGTTTTTTCTGCGCACCCAGTGCGCCATGATCAAAATCAGTAACTGCAAATTCTTTTTGCCCCTGATAGCGCTCCGCAAGCTCTCTTGATCCCTGGATAGGCACTACAGCATCAGCTGTACCGTGAACGATCAGCAAAGGAGTAGCAATTTTACCGGCTGATAAAACAGGCTGATAATCATTTTTCACTAAATCCCGGACAAATTGACTTTTTAGTGTAAACCCTTTATCAAAAAAGTTTTCAATTGGCTCTCCAGCCAATGATTTTGCCCATAACTCAGGCCCTAAAATGACGTCCCGAAAATTGCTGATTGGCTGCGTCACTGGCGCAAATACCATACGGGCGGCAATCTCATTTCGGGGATCTTCGTGGCTTAAAACAATTAACCCGCCTAAACTATGCCCGTAAAGTATAATCGGTGATTTAGCAAACTGCTTATTTGCATTTACCCAGGCCAGGACACTCTTTAAATCCTGGCGCCAGCCGGACACTACTGTATCAGTAGAGAATTCGCCCTCACTATCGCCTGATCCCAAAAAATCAAAACGCAGCACACCATAGCCCTTTTCTGCTAAAAAATTTGCCAAGTTTAAAGTTAGGTGATTATATCCCACCTTATTGCCTGTAAAGCCATGGCAGCAGACTATTAATGGCGTTCCGGAATTAAACTCCTCAGGTATATGCAGCATAGCTGATAATCGTTTATTTCTGCTGTTAATCCATACATGTTCTTTCATCGTAATCCTCCTAATATAAGTTAATAAAAAGAAAAAAGGCTAACAGCAAATAAATTACTGTTAGCCTCTTGATTTCAAGTTAGCTAAGAACTGACCTCCAATATTTGGTTGGTCGAATTATTTGTAGTATACTATGCTAAAACATGACTGTCAATACTTAAAAATCATCTTGCAACACACCCTTTTCTTTGTTTAATGATTCAACGCAATATATCCCTATAAGTTTACTATATATTTTTTCAAATCATATTTACAGCACACGGTATCTATTCTTCCATCTGGCATCAATTCACGCCTGACATTGCACAGTGAATATACTGGCCAGCTCAAATAATTTTAGAATCTTTAAGTATTGTTGAACGAAAAATTCCGTATAAAAATGAGGCCAATATTATAGAAGGGATAGCACTGACTGCCATGGAAACTGCGCAGTTGACAGCGGACAAATAGGCAATTGGTTCAGGATATCCCATAATGTATAATTTGAAAACGTAACGAATGACTGGTTCGGTTATTACATTGACTAGGCAGGCAACGGTACCGGCAATGCCGCTTAAAATGCATAGTCGCTTTTTGTTGGTAATGCTATTCAAATGGAAAATTTGCTGCGCCATCAGTGAAGCAGCCAGACCGAGCAAAAACTTTGCAATAAAAGTTGGCGGTGCTGAAACAACGTAGCCAGCTAAAATATCGGCTAGTGACAACCCAATTGCCCCGGTAAGGCCGCCATATTTAGCACCAAGCAAAAATGCTGATAAAAGGATAAAAGCATGACCAATATAAATTTTTCCGGTCATACCGCCCCCCATCGGTATCTCAATTCGTAAATAAGAAAAACAAATAAATGCTAATGCTGCAAACATTGCGGCTAATGTTAGTTTGGTAATGTTTTCATTTCTAGACATAATTAAAACCACCTTTTGGATAAAGAATGATAAAAGTATACGAAATTTTAAAGAAAAAATAAATATAATTGAAAAATATTACAAATCATATCGATACAATTTTAAAGTCCTTTAGTAATGAATTTTTTCTTGCCTTCTGATGATTATTTTGAACTTTTCATGTTCATTATCTCCTGCAGCTCTTGCAAATGTCATGAATGAACACGGCCACCCATATTAGCATAGCTACGCAGGTGACCGTGTCCTTACTTTATTTAGTTATAAGTTCCTGTGCCGGCAAAGTGATTAAAGAGCCCAATATTTTATTTTTCTAGGAACAGCCTGCAGTGGCAATGTCTTTCTGTTCTAAGCTCATAACAGGGACAGATATTTTCAGATGAATTAACCACTTTGCACGGACAATACCTGGCGCCAAAAGCCTGTTTTTTTTGTTCTAGTCCTTGGTAAATTGTATCTTCCATTTCAGTATTTATCCGGAACCCATTTTTTTCAGCATACATGTAATACCAGCGTTTTTCCATATTATCTCCTCAAATCTATATGTTTTCTAAAGCCTGAAGAAAATCCGTCTGCAGATCTTCAATATCCTCAAGCCCCACACTGATTCTTATTAAATCTTCGTACACACCGGCCTCTTCTTTCTCCGCGATGCTCTTAGCAGCATAAATGGTAGATGCGGGATGAATTACCAGCGTCCTAGCATCGCCGATATTAGCCAGGTTAAGGGCAAACTTTAGCTTATTGATAACAGTAAAGGCCTTTTCCTTAGTGCCAACCCGTATTGTCAATATAGCCCCAAATTTCCCGCCAAATTGATGGGCAGCCAGATTGTGATAGATATTTTCCTGTAGGCCCGGATAATTCACCGCTACTTTATTTGTTTTTTGTAAACAGACTGCCAAGCGGTAAGCATTTTCGCAGGCTCTATCCATGCGAAGGCCCAGCGTTTCCAGCCCAATGCTTGTTAAATAAGCATTAAACGGCGACATACAGCCGCCAAAATTTGATAGTAAGCTGCTGCGCAGTTTTGCAAGATAACTAAATTTACCAAACTTATTGAAATCCCTCAATGTCTGGAATTTATCAATAGCCCACTTAAATTGTCCGCTGTCTATAATGATGCCGCCGATAGAATTACCGCCGCCATTTATATACTTGGAAGTAGAATGTACTACGATATCCGCCCCCAGTTTTATCGGCTGCACTAAATAAGGCGTTGTAACCGTATTATCTACGATCAAAGGTATTTTTTGGCTATGTGCCAGTTCAGCCAGCGCCGCAATATCCGGTATGTCAAGTTTTGGATTCCCGATTGTTTCAACATACAGCAGTCTGGTATTTTCATTCATGCACTTTAGATAACTTTGGATTTGATTATCTTTGGCATAGTGGACACCTACACCGTAATCGCCAAGCCCGCTAAAGAGAGAATGCGTTCCGCCAAAAATGCCGCTGCCTGATACGATCTCGTCACCGCTTTTTACAATATTCATAACGGCAAGCGATACAGCCGCCATGCCTGATGCGCAGGCTACTGCGCCAATTCCGCCTTCCAAAAGTGCAAGCCGCCGCTCAAAAGCATCTAGAGAAGGATTGTTGAGGCGCGTATATACAAAACCAGGTTTCTGTCCTAAAAATATCTTTTCCAAATCCTCTGCCGTTTCATGACAGAAGGCTGCCGACTGATAGATCGGCGTGGTTGTCGCCCCCGTTTTTCCGTCCGGCGCAAAATTGCCATGTAAGAGTTTAGTCATAAAATTCAAAGAAGTCCACCCTTTTCCACAAAGACGGTATACGTCCCCTCGCCGTTATTGTTTACCTCAATTACTTTATGCCCTTCCTCTTTAAAGCTTCTGGGCACATTTAAAATAGGCTCGCCTTCATTCATCCTAATCTCAAGAATCTGGCCATCTTCTAATTCCTCAATGCTCATTTTGGCCTTGACAAAAGTAACCGGACATACAACATCTGTTATATCAACGAATAGATCGCTTTTGCTCATAACACCACCGCCAATTCCTTTTTTAAGAGATCCCAGCCAACACGATCAAGGGTACTTGCAAATCTTTCGCCTTGTTTAGCATGCTTGGCAAAAAATTCCAGTGTAATTTCGATTACTTGGTGCAGCACCTCGGTGGAAAAAATAATTGGGAGAAAATTTTGTCCAATGGCAATTCGATTGCCATAAAGTCCGCCAAAAGATACAATAAAGCCGCTTTTTCCCGTCCAGGCCGAAGCAGGGCAAGCCTTTACACATTTTCCGCAGTAAATGCAATGAGCCTTCATAAACTCCAGTTTTTTCGTTGTCTTTTGTACCTTGATTGCCTGTACCGGGCATACCGCCTCACATAGTCCACAAAATGTGCAGGCGCTTTCTAGCCAGGAAGGCTGCTCGCCGCCTTTAACGCCCAAATCGTTTTCTTCCGCTTTTAGGCAGTTATTACGGCAGCCGGTTATACCAAATTTAAATTTATGCGGTAATTCCCTGCCGCCATAGCGCTCATCAAATTCTTTTGCCAAGACTGTTGTATCAATAAGCCCGGAAGGACAGATATTCTTTCCCTGACAAGCAGTGATTGTTCTGACTCTCGGTCCGCACACCCCAACCTGAACGCCGCCATCGGCCAGTTCCCTTTTAACCTGATCAATATCCTCCAGTTTGATAAAGGGAATTTCTACGCCCTGACGCGAAGTCAGGTGTACATACCCTTGACCGTATTTTTCGGCAATGGCCTGAATAGTTTGTAATTGCTGCCCAGTTAAATGTCCGCCAACAGATTTTAGCCGCATGGAAAAATGGTCCTTTTGGATCTGCTTCATAAAGCCGCCCTTTTTGAGTTCTTTATAATTAATAGCTGTCATAAAATTGCCTCCTCAAATAATCTTAATTTTTTCTTCGCTAACTGTACCTTGGGCAATTTTAAAGCCTTTCAGTACAGGTACGGTGTCTAATAATGATAAAATCAAATAACTTGCCGCTGGGTCAAACGCCAACCGTTTATCCTCTTCGGAGGGCCTGGATGGTGATGCCGGATGACTATGATAATTCCCAAGAAGCGTCCAGCAGTTTTGCCGCATATCTTTAACGGCAGCAAATTGTTCTTTGGCATCCATGGAAAAATGCTCTGGACTATTATCAATATTAGTAAGGAAATAAACTTTTTCGACGATTTTATCATCGCCGGTTACCCTGCCGCCCAAAAGACCACAGGCTTCAATGGGCGCAAACTTTCGTGCATAATCCACGATTTCTTGATATTGCCCTTGTTTTAGCACAATCACTGTATCACCTTCTTAATTCACATACTGGCTGGTCGTAATCAATGAGTTCTTTGATAGTCGGCTGCTCGCCGCAAATACCGCATGTTTTGTTACGCGGGAGCTTGATTTTCCGAAACTCCATGGTCAGCGCATCATATGTCAGTAAATAGCCGTTCAGAAGCTTTCCGACACCAAGGATATATTTGAGAGCTTCCGTCGCCTGAATAGTGCCGATGATTCCCCCCATTACGCCAAGTACCCCGGCTTGTTTACAGGTTGGTACAGCATCAGCGGGCGGCGGCGAATTAAATATGCAGCGATAGCACGGCCCTTCGCCCGGCAGATATGTCATGGTCTGCCCTTTAAAGCGAATGATGCCCGCATGCGAAAATGGCTTTTGGAGCATTACACAGGCGTCGTTTATCAAAAATTTGGCGGGGAAATTATCGGTGCCGTCAATGATAAAGTCGTAATCCTGGTCTTTAATAATATCCATGATGTTACTTGAATTAACCAGTTCTTGATAGGTAACGACCTTTACATCCGGGTTCATTTCCTGCAGGGTTTCCTTGCCTGATTGTACCTTAGGCTTACCAACGTCCTTGGTCTGATGAATAATCTGGCGCTGCAGATTAGAAAGCTCGACTGCGTCAAAATCAACGAGTCCAATCGTGCCTACCCCTGCAGCCCCTAAAAATACGGCAGCCGGCGCGCCAAGACCTCCTGTACCAATAATCAGCACCTTGGAACTGAGGAGCTTTTTCTGCCCCTTGCCCCCTACTTCACTTAAAATGATATGGCGGGAGTACCTTTCCATTTGCTCATTTGTCAGGTTCATTGCTGGCCGCCTCCCATGAAATACAGGAATTCAACGGTATCGCCGTCTTTGATTAAAGTAGTCGTAAAATTTTCATGATCTATGAGTTCATCATTTACCTGCACGGTAACATACTCAGGCATTTCAGCCTGCTCAACAATTAATAATTCATCAATGGCAATTGCTTTTTCCAGTATTCTTTGCTTTCCGTTTACCGTTATTTTCATAAAATCCCCCTAAATTCCAGCTTTTAGAAAATAAAAAAAGGCCAAAGAAAGCAAGGAACTGAATCCTGCTTTCTTTGGCCTTTAGTTTTCTAATCAGCCATATTAATTTATAATCTTACAAAGATAATACAGTTAACAATATATATTGTCAATGGTTAATTTTAGCAATTCTATACAAACCATTTTAGATACTCCAATAGTTATCATGGAATATCACTTGTCTAAACGCACTAAAATTCATCCATTTATTAAAGATATCCGCTACGCCTTGTTCCTTACGATTTTGGTACTCCTCTAAAAATTGCTGTATATCCTCCTCTGACTGCACCTTGATTTTAAAGCCCCGGCCATTAACTACCGGGTAGCCGCTAAAGCTATAATCTGCTAGCTTAATAATCTCCAAGATACTGCGTTTGCGGATTTTTACAGCAACCTGATCCCGAAGGATAAGAATATCAAAACTATCGGGATACTGATAACTCTCTCCCTTTACCGGAATAGCATCGCCAACCGTAAAGCCTGCATATTCCTTACTATGCTTAGATACATTCAGGCTTTCAAGATTGTAATAAAATTCTTCAAAGACATCGCCTCTGGCACTTAAATCCTGATAGGTAAATACCGGTTTACCTGCAAGTTCTGCCTCCTCTTCGATTTTCTCCACTACACCGCAAGCAGCGGTCATATTGGTGATGCGGTCGATTAAAATAAGTTCACCCAAAGTCTTATGCCTCGCAAACTCATCCAACGCAATTTTTTCCGATAAGACGATTTCACAGTAAGCAATTTCATTTTTTGATATTTTTTTTGCTGCTTTATGTTCGCCGCTATTAACATCAATTCTATACTTAAGGGCAGCGACGACCGCCGGAATTAGTTTGGTTCCTAATTTCACCCAATAATCTTTTCCCACAAGCAAGTCATTGTCATCCATCCATAAAATTGTAGCTGCCAACTGTTTGGCTGTAGTTATTTCCGTATCACGGAGTAGTACACACCCTCTTGAAACATCGACTTCCTTGTTTAACTGAATGGTAACCGGCTGCCCCTTAGAAGCTTCACTACTTTCCTGATTACCAATGTGAATACTCTTTACCAAGGCCTCTTCATTACTTGGTAAAGCTCTAAGCTCATCACCGACTGAAACTTTACCGGATTCAATCTCGCCTTGAAACCCTCTAAACGTATGATTGGGACGACATACTCTCTGCACGGGGAGATAAAATCCGGTTTCGGCGGAAAGGGTCTCGACATTCACTTTTTCAAGATACGTTAACAAAGATTCTCCGGTATACCACGGAATATTGGCTGACTTTTTGGTTATGTTATCTCCTTCCGTCGCAGATACAGGTATAATTTTTACATTTTCCAGCGAAAGCAACTTGACTAGCTCGCCAATCTGCTGCTCTATTTCGTCAAATCTGGCTTGACTGTAGCCGATTAAGTCCATTTTATTGACGGCAAACACAAAATGGCGAATTCCCATTAAGGAACAAATTCTCGCATGCCGTCTGGTCTGAACCAGTACGCCCTGCTTGGCATCAATTAAAATAACGGCTAAATCGGCAAAAGAAGCACCGACCGCCATATTTCTCGTATATTCTTCATGGCCTGGTGTATCAGCAACGATAAAACTTCTATTATCGGTCGTAAAATAGCGGTAAGCCACATCAATGGTAATTCCCTGCTCTCTTTCCGCCATTAAGCCATCAAGGAGCAGCGAATAATCAATCGCCCCTTCTCGGCTCCCTACCTTACTGTCAAGTTCGAGCGCCTTTTCCTGATCCGCATACAAGAGCTTGGCATCATATAAGATATGACCGATAAGAGTGGACTTTCCATCATCGACGCTGCCGCAGGTGATAAATTTAAGTAATCCGTTCATGTTAGAAATATCCCTCCCTTTTTCTTCGTTCCATGCTGCCGGCTGCCTCATTATCAATGACGCGGGTAGTTCGTTCTGAGGAAACGGCGCTTAGCGTTTCTGTGATAATTTCATCAAGTGTTACCGCCTGAGACTCGACCCCGCCGGTTAAAGGATAACAGCCAAGTGTTCTAAATCTTACTTTCCTCTGCTGTATTTTTTCGCCCGGCTTTAGCTTCATTCGCTCATCATCAACCATAATAATATTGCCGTCCCGATATACGACAGGTCGTTCCTTGGCAAAGTACAAAGGAACAATTTCAATATTTTCTCTTTTTATGTACTGCCAAATATCTTTCTCTGTCCAGTTGGAAATCGGGAATACCCGCATGCTTTCCCCTTTATTAATTTTTGTATTAAAGAGCTTCCACATTTCCGGTCTTTGATTTTTAGGATCCCACGCATGGGCCTCGTTACGAAAAGAAAAAATTCGCTCTTTGGCCCTAGACTTTTCTTCATCACGGCGTCCACCGCCAAACGCGGCGGTAAAGCCATACTTATTTAAAGCTTGCTTTAACGCCTGAGTCTTCATAATATCCGTATAAGCTGAGCCATGATCAAACGGATTAATGCCTTGCGCCACGCCATCTAGATTTGAATAGACCAGCATTTCAATGCCTAATTCCTTCGCTCGTCTGTCACGGAATT
>JAJFUN010000150.1 GCA_021372375.1 Pelosinus sp.
TCCGTTCGACTTGCATGTGTTAGGCACGCCGCCAGCGTTCGTCCTGAGCCAGGATCAAACTCTCCATAAAATTATTTATAGAGAACCTTGATAGGCTCTGTATTAATTAAATCATTTGTTTTGGAATTGCTTACTACCGAAGTAGTAAATGTTCCTCGCACATCTGGCTTGCATTATTAATGCATTGCTTACATTGTTCAGTTTTCAGAGAACACTTTGTTTCGCTATCGCTTAATGACAGCTTACTTATATTAACACATTCATTTCATTGCGTCAATATATTTTTTTACATTCTTTTTTCTTGCCTTGCTGTATGTGACAGCTCAATAATACTATCATGATTATAATGCTGCTGTCAACATATTTTTAGTTAAAGTTTCACCGTAATAACGGTACATGTCATACGATACCATATTATAGTCTGCCTGTCAATGATTTGTCAAAATTTTTTGAATTGCGGCTCCATATCTGATTTTAACAAACAAAAGAACACAAATGCGGCATACTGCATTGTGTTCTTTTGTTTGCCTCTACCATCAGGTTCGATATTGATTAATGTCTGTACTAAAATGCCCAATCATTGTTTTAAACTCCGAGATCTTTTCCAGCATGTCCTGCAGCTTTTCATTATACGTATGTACAGCCGCACTCACTTCTTCGCTAGCTGCTGAGTTTTCTTCCGAAATAGCGGCCAACCCTTCAATCTTGCCGTATACCTGGGTTAGACCAGCCATTTCATTGTCCAGCTTATCAATCATATCCACGATATTATCCGCTACTATATGAATGTTATCTACATGACGAGTATTATTTTCTACTACAACATTGAGCTGACGACTTTCTGAAGACAAGACTTCATACTCTTCCTCAATCTTCTGCACAACACCGCTGATAATATCCATCAAAACCTTAAGATTAACTGAAATGGTCTCCGAATGCCCCTGCGACTGTTCCGCTAATTTCCGTACTTCTTCCGCCACTACCGCAAATCCGCGCCCTTGTTCCCCGGCGCGGGCCGCCTCAATTGCTGCATTCAGGGCCAAGAGATTGGTTTGCCCCGCAATTGCCGCTACCATCCCGGTAATCTCTGTAATCTTATTGGCCTCAGCCTTAAGATTTTCGGTGGAAGTTTTAACTTCGGCAAAACTTTGCAGGCTATGCGACAATTTGTCACTAGAAGACTGTACTTCACCAAACCCTTTATTGATTTCACCTACCGCGTCTTCCAACTGTTTTTTGTTTTGTGTTTGTTCCTGTACGACATTTTTCAAAATTTCAATATTGTCATTTAAAATTCCCACCGCATGCTCTGTTTCGACAGCCTGGTTAGTAGCTGCTGTCGCTACATCTTCGACAACACCGGAAATCCCATTTGATGTATCCTTCATGCGGTCTGCCAAGCCATTAAAGTCATCAGCGAATTTATTCATTTCATCGCCAGTACCTTTAAAGCCGACAAATTCACGTTTAACTCGTTTTTTATAGGCGCCTAACGCATTCATAATTTCTTCAAACATGTCACCAGACACTAGTTTGGTCTCAGTAAAATATATTTTGTTTTGCAGACTATTAAGCTCTTCTCGCAGCGCCGCCATAGGCCTGAGCAGCGACCAGACTGCAGCAAATGAAACGACTCCGGTAAAAACAGGCAGCCATAGGGGAAGTACATTGCTAACAGCCGTAAGTATCATCTGCAATAACGCAGTTATTATAAAGGTCAGAATGCCCACTTTACCTGGAATGTTCCTGATAACGCCGAAAGACAATAGCTTGTTGAGCGGATAATGTACTGTATGCGTAATCGGCTTGTCAAACCGCAGTTTAAGTTTTACATGTTCGTCCGAACTTTCTAGCTGCTCGACTTTCACATTTTCTTTAAAATGCTGCGCCGCCCCCATTAATAATCCTTTTAAATAGCCAAACATCGCTCGCTTGGAACGATAACTTAAAATAGCTTCATGCTCTGATACAGGCTCAATTAATAATTCTGGTGGTTTGGCCCCCGGAATTCGTTTTACTACTACAATATGTACATCATACATGGAACGCAAAAATGAATATAAGCCTTCTTGCTGAAAAAACGCAGGATAGGCCTGAAAGAAAGTACTGATATTATCCTTACCAATAGCCTGCCATATCTCTTCTTCCGTTTTACCTAGTTCTTTGGCCAAATAAGCCACAAAGGCCTTGGGCTGACTATCCGGCACATCTTCAGTTGGCAAAAACAGCCTGTCCTTATCCCAGCCAGCCTGATCCATCGCTTTGCCGGCAGCATCTGCGCCCCATAGGGTATGTGCCGTCTTTACCCAAGTTCCTACAACAGTACCTTTCATATATATCACTCCATCCCCATTACAGTATATGTTAATAAATATAAATCATATATTACCTTTTATGATAAGTTCGTTATGATTATCAAAATTCCTTCTTTTTCTATTAATAATTATTATTTGTTGAAAATGATACCAAATAATTAGTAAAGCCTCCAACATCAAAAAGTCCGCCAGACAAATGCCAAGCGGACTTTGCAGAAAAAAACCGCTGTAATAGCGGCTTCATTATTAAAAGTTTATTAAATTACGCGCAGCGGAACCTCGCCCCAACTGATTTACACGCCCCAGTGTAAATCAGCCCCCATAGTTCCGCTGCTCCGTTTACTATTATAACAAACTTATAGGAACTTTACAAAAAAAAATAACTAGTAAAAAATACCAATAAAATCTATATTCCCTTATTTTAACGAATTATCTCTACCTTTTTACTGACTTATTCAAAATCGCTAACTATAAAGACTAACTTCACTGCTTTT
>JAJFUN010000156.1 GCA_021372375.1 Pelosinus sp.
TGATAGGGCAAAAGCTCCTATACCTGGTACGTTGAATAAGGGACGCATGAGGGGTTCTAGCAGGACGCCAATAAAATGCACTACTCCTAGCCCCATAAGTATTTCGGATAAAACAAAAAACGGGAGTAGCGAGGGGAAGACGACGTTCCACCACAAATTAAGTCCTGTAATAGCTGAATCAAAGGCATCTTTAGGATATACAACCATCGCCAGTGTGATTAATACGGCACTAAATGCAATAAAATAGGTAAGCAGCCGGGAGCGGTACTTTCGGTTGAGCGGCATTCCCATGCTGTAATCTCCTCCTCTGCCGCGATATGCTTTACAAGCTGAGAAAGTATAACATTTCGGCCTAATGATTGAAGTTTGCGTTTTGTTATCGCCGATGCGTTATTTACTTTCCTGTAGTTTTTAAAACCAAAGCGTTTTATTTATATATATTTAGGGGATAAAGCGAATATACACACTATGACAAAATAAATAAAACACTGCGTGTTTAAGGAGGCTCTATATGCGCTCTAAAATCGGATTGGCCTTAGGGTCCGGCGGACTAAGGGGTCTTGCTCATATCGGCGTGCTAAAAGTGCTGGAAAGAGAAAATATCACTATCGATTATATGGCAGGCTGCAGCATGGGCAGCCTGATTGGAGGATTATATTCTTCTGGGCAGACAATAGAAAATATGATTAAGCTGGCAAGACACTTAAGACCGCGTTTTTGGCTGGATTTTGTAATGCCTAAAATGGGGGTTGTAGCCGGTGACAGGATTTATGAAACAATTAAACTCTTGACTCAGCAAAAAACGTTTGCTGAGCTGAATATTCCTTTATCAATTGTCGCCACAGATATAAAACAAGGGAAAGAAATCATTTTTACCGAAGGTAGTTTAGCCATGGCAGTACGGGCAAGTATCTCTGTGCCGGGTATATTTATTCCCTTTCAGTATGAAGATATGCTGCTGGTTGATGGCGCAGTAGTAAATCCTACGCCGATGGATATAGTACGCAGTATGGGGGCGGATATTGTAATTGCTGTTGATTTGGCACATGCCAGCACCGTATCAAAGGTTAGCAATATGTTTGATGTCATTATTCAGTCCATTGATATTATGGAACAGCAGCTCTTAAAGCACCGGGAGCATCACTGTGATATACTTATCAGGCCTGCGGTGGGGCATATATCACCTAGTGCTTTTGATGCACTTGATGAGTGCGTGGCGCTTGGTGAGAAGGCGGCTGAAGCAGCCTTGCCGGAGTTAAAAGCACTGCTGGCTACCAGGGAACGTAAATTGGCGTCTGACGAAAATCAAGACCCCCTTTGTTCCAATGAGAAGTAGGTAAAGTCAATGTATAAATGTCGCTGGCTAGAGTATCGATAGCCAGCATATTTTTTAAGGGATTATTACCTAAATTGCTGCGCTCGCGGCTGTTTAAAAAGTGTGTAGTCTTTGTGATAAGCGGCAGGTCGCTTTGCTGGCTGATCTGTTTTAACAGCTGCCGTCCTTGCCCATTAAAAGCCAGTATACGGGTGTAAAGTGGTCCTGTTTGGTCGAAATGAGAAATTTGGTCTCTTGTGGTACCTATTATGGCATGGGTGATGATTCGCTGCAGTCTGGTTTGGGGATAACGCTTGCTTTTTAGCATAGTTAAGAATTCCGTAAGATTTTCGGCCTCAAGTGAACATTCATTGATTTTATATTCTAATCCTTCACCTATTTCTGGCAGCTCTTTAAGACGCGCCAATTCGGCTGTGCGCAGTCTGGCCAGTATAGCAGCGGACAAGCTGTCTTTACGGGAAGGCCCGCGTTTAGTTTGGATAATTTGGTTTATTACCTCTGTAGTAGTTGCCGGAATAGCCTGCAGGGCAGCAGGTGTTAGCGCGTTTGTATCATATATTGCCTGGCGTATGGCTGAGGCACTGGCAAGGCAGCCTTTGATTTCTTTATCGTGATACTGATTTTCCTGGCGTTTTATCGGCAGCGGGATTAATTCAGGCGCGTATTTGGCGATAGCCCGTAAATATTCGACTGCCAAAATAGTGTTGGGTGAGGATAGTATTTTACCAGATATACCATAGACGTTTTCTATGGCCTGGCTAAGCGCTGCTGCGTAAGTAACCCCTTTTTTTAAGTTTTGTTTGAAGAGTGCGGTTACTTCTGGCTGATCCTCGGCCTTGGCAATTGTGTCTAGTATTTTTGCTTGGTTCGTTTCGGCACCAAAGCAGACATGACTGATGATGCCAAGTCTGCTTAAGAGGCGAATGCCGCCGGCGGCAAAATACTGGGCGCTTCGTACTGCGAATACAAACGGCAGCTCAATTACGAGATCTACGCCGCCCTGTACGGCCATTTCAGCTCGTTTCCATTTGTCAAACAGGGCAGGTTCGCCGCGCTGCATAAAGTTGCCGCTCATGACGCCAACGGAAAATTCACACCCGGACAATTCTTTCGCTTGAGCTAAATGCCAAGCATGTCCGTTGTGAAAGGGATTGTATTCTACAATAAAGCCAACAGCTTTCATTATTTCACCTCATATACTATGTATGCTACAAGGCTTTCGCCTAGTGACAGGAAAATCCTGCTAGGTCACTTATAAAATACTGATTTATGGATAATACTAATAGAGTGTTTTTTAAAAAAACATAACATTAAAATTTAAAAGACTGTTACAAAGTGCACAGATGCTAGGCGCACCGGAAGCCGTGCCGCGCAGGCGTACGGGGGTACGTCAAGCAAGCGGCTGAGGTAGAGCGACGCAGATGGGTATTTTGTAACAGTTTCTAATATAAAATGAATTTGTTTGTATTCTTGCAGGGAAATTTGTATTATATGTCGAATGGTTTAAAAGTTACTTATGGACAGCTTTGTGCTGTAATAAATACATAATACAATTTTTAAGGAGGATTTTCCAGGTGAAAGTTTTAGTAATTAATTGTGGTAGCTCATCACTCAAATATCAATTATTTGACATGACTGACGAATCGGTATTGGCCAAAGGATTGGTGGAACGTATTGGTATTGATGGTGTGCTTACCCATCAGCCTGCAGGCAAAGACAAAGTAGTGATTAAAAATGATATAAAAAATCATAGTATTGCTATCAAAATGGTAGTTGATGCGTTAATTAGTCCTGAACATGGCGTTATTGCCAGCATGACTGAAATTGGTGCGGTTGGCCATCGTGTGGTGCATGGCGCCGAAGAATTTGCCAGTTCGGTGCGGATTACACCAGCGGTTATGGACGCTTTGGAAAGATGCATTGAAATGGCGCCGCTCCATAATCCACCAAATATTTTAGGCATCAATGCTTGTGCGGAATTAATGCCAGGTGTATCGCAAGTTGGGGTATTTGATACAGCTTTCCATCAGACTATGCCGAAAAAGGCCTATATCTACGGGCTGCCCTATGAAGCTTATGAAAAATATGGCGTAAGACGCTATGGCTTCCATGGTACCTCGCACCGTTTTGTATCAGAATCGGTAGCGGAGATGATGGGCAAGGATTTGAAAGACCTAAAAGTGATTACCTGTCACTTGGGTAATGGCTCAAGTCTTGCTGCGGTAGATCATGGCAAATGTGTGGATACCAGCATGGGCTTTACACCACTTGAAGGACTCGTGATGGGCACTCGCTCGGGTGATATTGACCCGGCGATTGTTACCTTCCTTATGAAAAAGAAAAATATGAGTGTTGATGAAGCAGACAACTATATTAATAAACAATCCGGCGTGCTGGGTATTTCCGGTGTTTCCAGTGATTTCCGTGACATTGAAAATGCGGCAAATGAAGGCAATGAACACGCACAATTAGCCTTAGACATTTTTGCTTATAATGTACACAAATATATTGGCAGTTATGCTGCGGCGATGAATGGGGTGGATGCTATCGTATTTACCGCTGGCCTTGGTGAAAATTCCATAACCATGCGGGAAGCAATTTGCGATGGCTTCGAATTTATCGGTGCTAAGCTAGATAAAGAAGCAAACAAAGTACGCGGCAAAGCCAAAGAAATCAGCACAGCTGATTCCAAGGTGAAAATATTCGTAATTCCGACGAATGAAGAATTAGTTATTGCCCGTGATACTAAAATGCTGTGTAAATAATCGATAATCAGCCACGAGAGAAGCTATGTGTCCGCGCATGGCTTCTCTTGCTGTATATGGGGGATTGGGTTATGGGATACGGGTTATGAGCTATGGGCTAAAAACCGGAGAATCAAAAATTCGTAAACCGACCCCTAAACTCAAAACTCATAACTCGTAACTTGTTCTTTATGTATTTCTTGACAAACTATATTGCCATCGTTATAATTAATGGAGTTGAGGTGAAAAATATGAAGGTTAATGTAGCCCCAATTAAGAAAGTGCTAGGTCCTAAAGTTAGTTTTGAATTTGTTACTACGGCAAAGGAGTTCGCTGATAGTGAATTTATCTGGGCTGACGGGGATATAAAGGTGATCGGTGAGGCTGTTAATACCGGGCGCGAGCTTGAGCTAAGCGGTACCATATTGGTTGCAGCTGCGCTAAAGTGTGACAGGTGCTTAGAAGAGTATACTGCCTCAATTGAGATACCTTTTGCTGAAAGATATCGTGAAGACGATACCAAAGAGCCTCTAGAACAAGCGGGGCTAAGTTATTATCAAGGCGATGAAATACATATTGACCAAGTGGTATTGGAAAATATTATTATGGCTGAGCCGCTTAAACGCCTATGTAAAGAAGAATGTCGTGGTTTATGCCCGTATTGCGGGATAAATTTGAATCATGCGGTTTGTGCTTGCAATCACCAGGAGGTTGATCCGCGCCTTGCTGTTTTGCAGCAATTATTAAAAAAACAATAGTTTATCTATTTGTTAGAGACTGTTATAAAATTTTATAACAGGTTCGTGTAAGTTTTGTTAAGGAGGTGTATAGATATGGCAGTACCTAAACGTAAAATGTCTAAAGCTCGCCGTGATAAACGTCGTGCAAATTGGAAGCTGACTATTCCAGGGCTCGTGGAGTGCCCGCAGTGTCATGAAAAGAAAATGCCTCACCGTGTGTGTCCGGAATGTGGACATTATAATGGTAAAGTTGTTGTAACAGCAGAATAAAAATCGTTGATATGAGCAAGATAAAGGTCACTTACCTTTATCTTGCTTATTCTTTTTTATAAACTAATAAAGTATAACATTTCGGGCTATTAATCTATAGTTTGCCTTTTTTAGGTAGCTGAGAAGCTTCTTACTTTCTTGTAATAAAAAAAACGAATAGCGTTTTATTTACTTGCAATTCCACAATGAACTATATATAATAGTCTTTAGCAATTGGTATTAGTACTTACTGATAAAAATAGGTGATGGTATGGCAACGCGTATACAAAAACAAGTCAGACAGCAGATGTTAAAGGATAAATTACACGTAAGCCCGTTTGTGACAGACGAGGAATTGGCTGCATTTCTGACGGTCAGTGTGCAGACTATTCGCTTGGATCGTTTGGAACTTGGCATACCGGAGCTAAGACAGCGTACCAAACAGATGGCTGAAAATGCGCAAACCAAGCTGAAAAGCATTGGCAGTGGCGAACTTGTTGGTGAATTAATTGATTTGGAGCTGGGCAGGTCTGGAATTTCGATAATGCAAGTGACCCAGGATATGGTGTTTGAAAAAACCAGGGTGGCTCGCGGACATTATGTTTTTTCTCAGGCAAACTCACTGGCACTGGCAGTAATTGATGCGCCAATTGCTGTAACAGGGGTTGCTAATATAAAATATAAGATACCTATTCATGTTGGGGAAAAATTAGTAGCCAAAGCTGAAGTAATGAAACAGCGCGGCAATAAATATTTTGTCTGGGTAAAGACCCGTAATGACAAGCAGGAAGTATTTCGTGCTAAATTTATTATTGTTACTTTGGCCGAGCATGATGAACCAATTGGGATAAAGCAATAATACTATACGTATAGTCGAATGAAATTTGTAAAGTATACTATAGCGTAATGGTTTTTGGAGGGAGATATTTCATGAGGATTGCTGTTGATGCCATGGGCAGTGATTATGCGCCCCAGGAAATTGTATTAGGGGCGGTAGCGGCAGCGAAGGAGTATCAGCATGAGATTGTTCTGGTGGGGGATGAAGGCAAGCTTTCAGCGGTTTTAAATACATGCGGTGATTGGCAAAAGCTTAATATTAGTATTGTTCATGCCAGTGAAGTCATTGAAATGTGTGAGCATCCCGGAGCTGCGGTACGTAAGAAGAAAGATGCCTCTGTGGTAGTAGCTACCTCGCTGGTGAAGCAAGGAACGTGTGATGCGGTAGTTTCAGCAGGCAGTACGGGCGCGGCAGTAGCGGCAGCGTTATTTGGCCTTGGTCGTATCAAAGGTATTGAGCGTCCGACTATTGCTACACCTCTTCCTAATCTTACCGGAACAACTATGCTCCTCGATTCTGGTGCTAATGTAGATAGTAAGCCAAAAAACTTGGTGCAAAGTGCCATCATGGGTTCCATATTTGCGGAATATGTTTTAGGCATTAAGACCCCAAGGGTTGGTCTATTAAATATCGGCGAAGAAGAGACAAAGGGAAATGAGCAGGTTTTAGCAACTTATCCGCTGCTCAAGCAGCTGACAACAATTAATTTTATCGGCAATGTAGAAGGACGCGATATTCCAAAAGGTACGGTAGATGTAGTAGTATGCGATGGTTTTGTTGGCAATGTTGTTTTGAAATTTGGCGAGGGTTTAGCTAAGCTGATTATGCAGCTTTTAAAAGAAGCAATAAAAAGTGGCGGGTTGCTTCCCAAAATGGCTTCGATGCTGATATTGCCTGTAATAAATAAATTGAAGCAAAAGATGGATCCCGCTGAATATGGCGGCGCACCGCTTTTAGGTGTAAATGGCGGTTTTATTATTTGTCATGGCAGTTCCAAGGCAAAAGATATCAAAAACGCTGTTCGAGTTGCTGGCGAGTTTACCGAAGGAAAAGTTGTCGAACATATTCGAGAGAATATTGCCAGGGAGGGGATTGCTGATAATGAAGGAAACGGATAAGGCAGTGGGGATTATCGGCCTTGGATCATATGTTCCTGATAAGATAGTTACTAATTGCGACTTGGAAAAAACTGTTGCTACATCCGATCAATGGATTGTTGAACGTACAGGAATAAAAGAACGCCATATTGCTGAAGCAGGCATGACGACATCAGATATGGCAGCCAGAGCCGCTAAAGAGGCTCTTAAAAAGGCGGGCGTCAGTGCCGAAGAAATTGATTTGATTATTGTGGCAACGGTTACGCCGGACATGCTCTTTCCATCTACTTCCTGTCTGGTACAAGACAAAATAAAAGCTGTTAATGCAGCTGCTTTTGATTTGGCAGCCGGCTGTTCTGGTTTTGTGTATGGGCTGGTTACCGGCAGTCAGTTTATTAAGGCAGGTTTATATAAAAAGATTTTAGTTATTGGGGCTGAAACATTATCTAGGATTGTGGACTGGACAGATCGCGGTACCTGTATACTGTTTGGTGATGGCGCTGGTGCGGCGGTACTTAGCGAGTTATCACCTGGTTTTGGACTACTAGGCAGTGAACTGGGGGCTGATGGATCTGGCGGAGAATTTTTAAAGGTTTCTGCAGGCGGCTCGGCAATGCCGGCTTCACAGGAAACCATTGATACTCGTCAACATTTTCTTTCTATGCATGGTAATGAGGTATTTCGTTTTGCTACGAAAATTATGGGCGAGGCCGCTAATCGGGCACTTGAAGCGGCAGGACTTACAAGTGAGGATGTAGACTGTTTTGTGCCGCACCAAGCCAATATCCGCATTATTCAGTCATCAGCAAGGCGACTGAAAATTCCAATGGAAAAGGTTTTTGTGAATGTCGAAAAGTATGGCAATACGTCAGCTGCCTCCATTCCTATTGCCATGGAGGAAGCTGAGCGTGAAGGTCGAATTAAAGATGGGGACGTGGTGGTGTTGGTTGGTTTTGGGGCAGGACTTACTTGGGCATCATGCGTTTTAAAATGGGGTAAGGGGGAATAATCTTGCTTAATAATAAAATTTGTCAATTGCTAAATATACAGTATCCAATCATTCAAGGCGGTATGGCGTGGGTTGCCACTGCTGAATTAGCATCTGCCGTATCAAATGCAGGGGGGCTTGGGATTATTGGCGCCGGTCATATGCCGCCTGATGCACTAAGAAATGAAATACAAAAAACCAAGGCGCTCACCCAAAAACCGTTTGGTGTAAATATTATGCTGATGTCACCTTTTGTAAAAGAAGTGATTCAGGTCGTTATTGATGAACGTGTGCCGGTAATTACTACCGGTGCAGGAAATCCTGGTGAATACATTCCTGCCTTCAAAGAGATCGGCAGTAAGGTTATTCCGGTGGTAGCTTCGGTAGCTCTGGCTAAACGTCTCGAACGAACAGGGGTTGATGCCATCATTGCCGAAGGTACAGAAAGCGGCGGACATGTAGGCACAGTAACAACCATGGCTTTGGTGCCGCAGATTGTCGATGCCGTCAAATTGCCGGTTATTGCCGCTGGCGGGATTGCTGATGCGCGTGGTATGATGGCAGCATTTGCCTTAGGAGCGCAAGGCGTGCAGATTGGTACTCGGTTTGTTGTTTCAGAAGAGTGTATTGCTCATCAAAACTACAAAGCAGCAGTGCTTAAGGCTAAAGAACGTTCTACTGTGGTAACCGGCATGTCTACAGGACATCCGGTACGTGTGCTTGCCAACAAACTGACTCGCGAATATGAGGAAGCTGAAAAGCACGGCGCTACGCCGGAAGAACTTGACAAAATGGGTGCAGGAAAGCTTAAGGCAGCAGCGCGTGAAGGGGACATAGAGCACGGTTCCATCATGATTGGTCAAATTGCTGGGATGATGGATGAAATTAAACCTGTTGCCAAAATTATTGAGGATATTATCGCTGATATACCAAAAGTTATGAATGGAATACAGCAAAATATCTAAGGCTAGAGGAGAGATGATTATGGGAAAGCTGGCTTTTGTATTTCCCGGACAGGGTTCACAATCTGTCGGTATGGGAAAAGAGCTATATGAAAGGTTTGACGCGGCCAAACAGGTTTTTAAAGCTGCGGATGAAGCACTTGACTTTTCTATTACAGATATGTGTTTTAACGGACCAGAAGATGAGCTTAGAAAAACTTATAATACACAGCCTGCTATTTTGACAGTAAGCATTGCCTGTTATGAAGTTTTAAAGGAAGCCGGGTATACGCCTGATATCGTTGCCGGTCATAGTCTCGGTGAGTATTCAGCGCTGGTAGCTGCTGGTGTTATGTCGTTTGCTGATGCGGTGCGTATTGTGCGTAAACGAGGGGCATTCATGCAGGAAGCTGTGCCGATAGGTGAAGGCAGTATGGCCGCTGTTTTGGGGCTTGAACGCAGTTTAGTAATCAACGCTTGTAATGAGGCGCAAGCTGAATTTGGCTCAGTGCAAGCCGTAAATTTTAATTGCCCAGGACAAATTGTTATCGCGGGAAAGACCAAAGCCGTGGAAAGAGCAGCTGAAATCGCCAAAGACAAAGGTGCGAGAAAGGCGGTAATGCTACCTGTCAGTGCGCCATTCCATAGTTCGCTGATGCAGCCGGCAGCTGAAAAACTTGCGGCAGAACTAGATAAAGTCAGCGTAGCCGACGCAAAAGTTCCAGTTGTTGCGAATGTGACTGGACAATTTGTTACTGAGGGTAGTATAATCAGAAAGCTGTTAGTAGACCAGGCGGCGAGTGCGGTACAATGGGAAAACTGCGTAGCACAAATGGTGACCTTTGGGGCTGATACCTTTGTAGAAGTTGGCCCAGGCAAAGTTCTTACAGGGTTTACGAAAAAAATCGCTAAAGAAGTACATAATTTAAATGTTGAGGATTTGGCTTCCTTAGAAAAAACCCTTGATTATTTCAAGGAGGTTCGCTAAAATGCTTGTAGACGGTAAAGTAGCCATTGTTACAGGGGCATCTCGCGGTATTGGCCGTGCAATTGCTATAAAACTTGCTAAGGCCGGTGCCAAAGTTTTGATTAATTATGCCGGAAATGTCAAAGCCGCTGAGGAAGTAAAAGAAATAATCACTCAAGGTGGCGGTGAAGCCGTTGTATATCAGGCTAATGTCGCAAACAGTGAAGAAGTAAAAGCAATGGTCAAGGTAGCAATTGAGGCTTTTGGCGGAGTTGACATCTTGGTGAATAACGCAGGAATTACTAGAGACGTGCCGCTGGCCATGATGAAGGAAGAAGACTTTGATGCAGTTATTAATACTAACTTAAAAGGTGTATATAACTGTACCAAGGCTATCATTAAGCCTATGCTTAAAAGAAAAGGCGGCAAAATCATCAATATGGCGTCAGTCGTCGGTTTAATGGGGAATGCCGGGCAGGCCAATTATGCTGCAGCCAAAGCCGGTTTAATCGGTTTTACAAAGTCAACAGCTCGTGAGCTTGCTTCGCGTAATATTACGGCAAATGCTATTGCACCGGGGTTTATTGCGACTGAAATGACACAAGCAATGACCGATCAGGCTAAAGCTGAAATGTCTGGTAAAATTCCGCTGGGGCGGCCGGGTACTCCGGAAGATGTTGCTGACGCAGTGCTGTTTCTGGCATCTGATGTCGCAAAATATATTACCGGACAGACTTTAAATGTTGATGGCGGTATGGTAATGTAGTTAGTGTAATAGTTTATATTTTTATATAAATTGTAATTTTACCTATGGAAGGAGGTGAAATTTCATGACAACTTTTGAAAAAGTTAAGGAAATCGTTGTAGAGCAGCTGGGTGTTGATGAAGCTGACGTTGCTGTGGATTCCACTTTCATTGATGATTTGGGAGCTGACTCTCTTGACATCGTTGAATTGATCATGGCATTCGAGGAGGAATTTAATGTTGAAATTCCTGACGAAATAGCTGAAAAAATCAAAACAGTTAAAGATGCTGTGACCTACATAGACCAGGAAAAGCAAGGTTAAGTGTGGCCTTATTGCAGGGAGAGTCCCGTGGAACTCTGTTTCGCGGGACTTTCTTAAGTATTAAAGTTCTAGCGGACTTAGAGATAGTTTTACTCATTTTCTTATTGAATGTGTTACTGAATGGAGGAGTTGCTCTTTGAAACTTCCAGAGTTACGTATAGGAAATTTGGTTGCGAAAGTACCTATCATACAAGGTGGTATGGCAATTCGACTTTCTACCGCGCGTCTGGCAGCCGCTGTTGCGGAAAATGGCGGTATTGGCTTAATTGCCG
>JAJFUN010000163.1 GCA_021372375.1 Pelosinus sp.
CATTCCATTTTTGAGTTTTCGCTAGCTCGCAAAGTTTATTTCTTGCTTCTTCTAAGAGATTCATAATATCATACTCCTTAGTGTGGTTCTAATGGGCTATTTTTTAGTCTTTATGGGATTTATAGTAAAAAAAATATCAGCTGGTCTAAAAAATTAGTCAGCTGATACAACACTGTATCTTATTACCTTATGTGGAATGATTTATAAATAATATATAATTTTATTACAATTATGTCAAGGTTCTTCTTTGAATTTGCCTACGGCTGGTAACAAGTAATCGCGTGAAACACCCAAAAAACTTTGCTTGCCTTTGAAAAAGCATATTAATATTGACTATTAATAAATACTGGTTTAATATAGAACACATACCCCCTCCCTGACGGGGTGGAGAATATGTGCAAAAAGGAGGCGCATAGCTTGGAAGTTTCGTGGCTGTTTGCTTTTACCGCAGGGTTACTGTCTTTTTTTTCACCATGTGTATTTCCACTACTGCCGGTATATGCAGCTAATTTGACAGGAGCCTTGATTAGTACAGATAAAATCCAGGTTTCACGTTCACTGTTAATCATTCGCTCGTTAGGCTTTGTTGCTGGCTTTAGTGCAGTATTTACGCTGCTGGGGGCGTCTGCTAGTTTTTTAGGCCAGTTTGTTATGGATAACAAAGCGACTATTGAAAAAATCGGCGGAGCTGTTATTATAATTTTTGGCTTGCAGCTAATGGGCGTATTTAAACTGAAATGTTTATGCTATGAAAAACAATGGGATTTACAATATGAACAACAAAAAGGCTTACTGACTTCTGTTTTGCTGGGAATTTCCTTTGGCGTGGGCTGGACACCGTGTGTTGGCTTAGCACTGTCTTCCATTTTGTTATTGGCAGGGACGGAAAGTACCGCCGGTCAGGGTGCTTTTTTATTACTCTTTTATTCGCTGGGACTCGGCATACCCTTCCTCTTGATTTCATTAGCAATCACTTATTCACTTGCTGCGATAAAAAGGGTGAATCAGTATCTGGGGCTAATTTCGTTTATAAGCGGGTTGGTTCTAGTGGTAATGGGACTTATGCTGGTGCTGGGACGATTTTCGGCAGTTAGTGCTTGGTTTGCCAATTTCACAATATAGAAAAGGGGTGGCGTAATTGAAATTAAATAAATACTTGGTGGGAATAGTATTACTTGTTATTGCAGGCGGCTTGTACTTTTATATGGGGCAAAAAGCTGCAGGTGAGCAAAAGACCGCGGAGAAAACCTCTCAGGGTGTACAAATAGGAAATTTGGCGCCTGATTTTACCTTAAGGACGCTGGATGGGCAGATGGTAAATCTATCTGATTTTCGCGGCAAAAAGGTTATTTTAAATTTCTGGGCAACCTGGTGTCCGCCTTGTAAAGCGGAGGTTCCTGAATTTGAAAAATTTTATCAGGAGCAACAAAGTGACAATATAGAAATTATCGCGGTTGATATTACAGATCAGGAAAAAAGTAAAGAGGATGTGGCGGATTTTATAAAAGCCTATGGTATTACTTATCCGGTCGTATTGGATGAAAAAGGAACAGCTGCAAGTACCTATCGGATATCGGCCATACCTACGACGTATATACTTGATGCACAAGGCATAATACGGCAAAAGGTAACAGGTGCTATGAGCTCTCAAGCATTAACTGATGCAGTGACAAAGCTGAAATAATGGGGATGAGAGCATGAATATAATTAATGATAAGGTTAAAACTTGTTTGTTATACTAGCAATATTCAAATAGCGAAGATACTAATATATGTAAAATAAAATTGTATTGACACATAATATAAAAGGTAGTAGTATAAATAAAACATTGTGTTATTAGCTGATTGGAAATCCAAAGGCTAAGATCCGTTTCTTGGGGAACGGATCTTAGTCTTTACTTTTTTGCTGGTCAAATTTAGTATTATAATTTACAATAAGTGATAAAGGAGATGGTCAAAATGGCTAAGATTGCTAATAATTTAACTGAATTGATAGGGAATACTCCATTATTGGAACTCAAGAATTATAATGCAAGTAACAGCCTACAGGCGAAGGTCATCGCAAAGTTAGAGTATTTTAACCCGCTGGGCAGTGTAAAAGATAGAGTGGGCTATGCGATGATTAAAGATGCCGAGGATAAAGGAGTTATTAATAAAAACAGTGTTATTATTGAGCCTACCAGCGGCAATACCGGCGTGGGCCTTGCATTTGTGGCTGCTGCAAAAGGATATCGTTTGATTATCACAATGCCTGATACGATGAGTATGGAGCGCAGAACACTTTTACGAGCATTAGGCGCAGAACTTGTTTTGACGCCTGGGGCAAAAGGCATGAAGGGCGCGATTGAGAAAGCTGAGGAAATTGCAGCCCAAACACCAAATTCTTACATACCGCAGCAGTTTAAAAATCCGGCTAATCCGGAAATTCACCGTAAAACAACAGCCGCAGAAATTTGGCGCGATACGGACGGCAATGTGGATATTTTTGTTGCAGGCATTGGTACAGGCGGTACGATTACCGGTGTGGGTGAGGTGTTAAAGAAGCATAATCCTAAAGTCCAGATAGTGTGAATAGAGCCGTTTGATTCCCCAATATTATCCGGTGGCCAGCCGGGACCGCATAAGCTGCAGGGGATTGGTGCAGGTTTTGTGCCGGATACCTTAAATATCAAAATTATTGATAAAATAGCTAAAGTGAAAAATGATGATGCTTTCCAGACAGTTGGAACTATTGCTAAAACCGAAGGTTTGTTAGTGGGTATCTCCAGCGGTGCGGCTGTATATGCAGCAACAGAACTGGCCAAGCTTCCCGAGAATCAGGGCAAAAATATTGTTGTTTTGCTGCCTGATACTGGTGAACGTTACTTATCAATTCCATCGTTGTTTCAAGAAGATTAATAAGCTTTTATACAGGCAGTATGAATAAGGTATTAACGGAAAAGGAATTAAATAAAAATTAAGCTGCCGATCAGAAATCTGAAGGCTGAATTTACTAAATAGGTAAATTCAGCCTTTTTTCATAGGAAAGGAGAATTATTATGCGTAAAGTAGATAGAGTAAAGGCAGTTCTAACGAAAAGGGTGGTTGACAGGCCGCCAATTTCTCTTTGGAAACCCTATCCTGAGTTCGATCGTGACCCGATATTTTTGGCACAGGCGCATGTGGAATTTCAGGAAAAATTTGATCTCGATTTTATAAAATTAACGCCGTTTGATTTGTATTGTGTAGAAGATTGGGGTGTGAAAGTTAAATACTTTCATAGTCAAACAGAGGTGCCAATTGTAGAACAATATGTAATCCGCAAATTTGAGGACTGGCGGGGCATAAAAGTGCTCGATCCGACTAAAGGAACGTTCGGCAAGCAAGTACTCCTGGCACGCTCAGTAAAATCTTTAGCCAAAGACGACGTTCCTTTTGTGCAAACCGTATATAGTCCCTTGACAGTAGCAAGAAAATTAGCGGGGGACCGTTTAATCCAGGATTTGCGGGAATATCCGGCTATTATCCATAAAGTACTTGAAAATATAACAGAGACGACAATTGAATTTGTTAAAGCAAACCTTGCTGAGGGGGCAGCCGGAATATTTTTCGCTACTGCGTGCGCAAATTTTGATTTTTTGAAGGTGGAAGAATATAGGGAGTTTGGCAGACAGTATGATTTAAAAGTGCTGGAAGCGGCAAAGGCGGCCTGGTTTAATACACTGCACATTCATGGCCGGAATATTATGTTTGATGAGTTACTGGATTATCCGGTACATGCTTTAAACTGGCATGATTGCCATGAATATCCGCCTGTAAGGCGGGCACGCGCCATGACGGATTTATGCATTATTGGCGGGCTGGATGAAGAAGGGCCAATTGCTAATGGGACACCGATAGAAGTAATAGAAGAAGTAACTGACTTTTTGCAGGAAACCAACTTACAGGGGGTAATAGTTGGACCAGGCTGCTCTACCACTCCGGCAGTGCTGCCAAACAATATTACGGCAGCACGGTTAGTTGTAGAACGGTACGCAGATAAGGAAAACTGGAAATACCTTTCCTTGGATTCTTCGGGTTTATAAATAATTGTAATAAATTTGTATAAAATACGGGAAAATAAGGGCGCTTACCACTGGGTAATTGCTCTTATTTGCATTTACATCCTTGTTAAAACGCATTTTTTTACATAGACAGGCAGGATTTGACATTACAGCAGCGAAAAGTATAATACTATTTTGCTATGCGGAGGTTGTATATGGATTGCAGATTTTACAGGAATTATAAATTAAAACAATATGTATCAGTTGCGATAGGATGTCTAGTTAGCAGTATTGCAATTAATGGATTTCTTGTGCCGCATCATCTATTAAGCGGCGGCATTAGCGGGATTGCTCTTATTATTTATTACTTATTTAAAATACCTGTAGGTGTGCAAATTTTTGCCATGAATATACCGCTGTTATTTGCTGCTTATCGTCTGATCGGCAAGGACTATGCTATTATCAGTATTTACGGTACTTTAGTGTTTTCTGTGCTGGTAGATGCTACCCGGTTTTTAATTGCCCAAAATATAATTGATGATCCGATTATCTCAGCTATTACTGGCGGGATTGTCGCTGGTATTGGCGCAGGTTTTATTTTTAAACTTGATGGCAGTGCGGGCGGCCTTGATATTGTTGCGGGAATTATAAAAAAATACTATTCATTTAATGTGGGATTTATCAGCTTTAGTATTAATTGCCTTATTATGCTCTGTGCAGCAGGTCTTTTTGGACTAAAATTAGCTGTACTGACCCTAATTGCCATGTTTGTGACGGCAAATCTAACTGATAAATTTGTAGAAGGTTTTAGTAGAAAGAAAACAATCTTTATTGTATCATACCATGCTGACGCTATTGCCGAAGTCATTATCAAAGAAGTAGGGCGCGGCGTTACCATTCTTTATGGTGAAGGCGCATTTACACATCAGGAAAAACGTGTAATTTTTGTTGTTGTAAATCTTATGCAAATTGCTAAGATTAAGCTGCTCACGCATTCGGTTGATCCAGCGGCGTTTATGATTGTACAAGATGCAGCGGAGGTGCTTGGCAGAGGTTTTACCTTGCTTGGCGGCAAAACAATATAGTTGCATGTGTTTTAGGTATATGGTATATTATCTTTAGTATAATTTAGTTGACATATTATAAAAATGATGAAGAGGAAAAGTAGGTACATTTTTTGTTTTAGAGAGCCGGGGCGGGTGGAAGCCTGGTACAGCAAATGTGCTGAAGTTCGCCTTGGAGTTTCGGGCTGAAGATATAAGAGGCTGTTACAGTCTTCGTAAGTAGGCCTTGACGGAGACCTTCACCGTTACAAGAAGGCGGGTATCGACTATATTGTCTGTACTTTGATGAGTGATTCGCCTACTGGCGGATAACAAAGGTGGTAACGCGAGAACAGCTCTCGTCCTTTTTGGGACGAGGGCTTTTTATATTATGCGGGAGGGTACTTTAATGAGTAAAATACAAGCATTGAGCGTAGGGTTTCTTGGTCCCAAAGGAACATATAGTGAAGAAATGGCTTTAAGCATTTATGCTAAAGAAGAGGCAGCGCTAGTTCCGTATACCAGTATAAGTGCTGTTATCAGGGCAGTGGAAACAGGCGAGGTGAGTCAAGGGGTTGTGCCTATTGAAAATTCAATTGAGGGTTCAATTAATATTACGCTTGATATGCTCGCGCATGATGTCCATTTATTTATTACACAAGAAAAAATAAAATCCATTCACAATTATCTATTAGTGAATGGTGAAACGTGGCAGACTAGTCCTGCGGGGGAAAATATTGAGTTAATAATTTCGCATGAACAGCCGCTAGCGCAATGCCGAAATTATATTAATACGCATTTTCCAAAAGCCAGAATAAAAGTAGTAGAGAGTACATCAACAGCTGCTAGCTTGGTGGCTGCGGGCAAAGTCGGCTGGGCCGCTATTTGCAGTCAGCGGGCAGCAGAAATTTATAATCTAAAAATAGCCGCAGGCAATATACAGGATAATGACAGCAATCGGACACGTTTTGTCGTCATCAAGAAAAGGCCGGATGCGCTTGTTCACGATGGCCTTTATAAAACTTTATTAGCTTGCCGAATAAACGGTGAGCGGCCTGGCGCGTTATATGAATTATTGACGGAGTTTGTTAAACGAAATATTAATATTACGAAAATCGAGTCGCGGCCGGCCCGGACCAATTTAGGCGAGTATATCTTTTTTCTTGATATTGACGGTGGTATTCATAGCGAAACAATTCGGGAATTAGCTGCTGCTGTCGAAGAAAAAACCTTATGGTTTAAAAATCTTGGCTCGTATTTATGCGAAAAAAACAGCAGAGCGTAAAGTCTCTGCTGTTAGCGTACAATATAATGAATAGATAAATTGGACTGGCTTAAATCAAGGACGACGCCATCTTCAAATTGGACAATGGAACGGGAGGGATACTCCTTATTAGTGAATACCACACGCGCTTGACGTCCGTCTGTTAAGGCTACAATATTGCCTGACAAGAAGTCAGTCATCTTATCAATAAAAATCAGCGAAGTCTTGGCGTCAACTTTAGGAATTTGTGCACGCAGTTTTTCGAGACTTTGATAAGGACTAAGCGCATCTTCACTGGTACTGTTAATAGTAAGGGCTTCATCATATAAGTCGGCTACAGCAATTATTTTGGCATAAGGATGGATTTCTTTACCCATAAGGCCTTTTGGGTAGCCGCTGCCGTCTTCTCGTTCATGATGATGGCCTATACCCGAAACAATACTGCGGGATATGCCTGGTGTCTTGCGAGCTAATTCGATGCCGTGCAGTACGTGGGCTTTATAGGTGGAATATTCTGATGGTGAGAGGCGACTGCCTTGTTTTAATAATTCGACAGGCAGCTGTGATTTGCCGACATCGTGTAAAAGTGCGGCCAGTGAAACGGCGTTTACTATTTCCGGTGGGCTTTTCAGCCATGTGGCAATTAGGGCCGCAATCGCGCTAACATTGACGCAGTGGCGAAAGGTGTAATCATCACAAGGCGGCAAGTTGTATAGTTGGTCAATCATTTGGCTGGCGGAAGACACATTATCAGTTATTGAGCTGGCAGTGTTTTCAAAAGTGGACATAGGAATTTCCTGCGTTTGTCTGATATCATCAAAGGCTTTTTGTACAACTGAAACAGATTTGTTATAGCTGTTGATAAATTTTTGTACGTTGGGGTCGGCAATTGGATTGATGTTAATTTCAGAGATAACTGGTACTTTATTAATATCCCAGGTAAGAAATTTATCGATTAGCGATTGATTGATTATCGAACCTTTGCTGCACAGGACCTTTCCGTATTCGGAGATAATATCATCTGCTAATTCCATGCCGGGAACCAGATGAGCTACTTCGAATTCAACCGTTTTTTTTGCAGTGTTGCTGGCAGAACTCATGCTCGCACCTCATTTCCAAAAATGAAATAATATCCTAATTCGACAAATGAATAAAAAAATCCTGTAGATTAGCCTAAATAGTAAATAAAAATATAGATTTTAGATTTGGAATTTACTATAATATAATTTAATGGTATTTTGCTTTATTACGAAAGTACTTTTTAGCAACAAGGGATTGTTTAGAGTACGGCGAATACTTCTTAAAAAGACTAGTATTTTTGAACTGGGGTAATCAAGTTGAAAAAAACCAATGCAGCGAGAATTTTAGATAATTTAAAAATAAAATATGAACTTCATGACTATAAAGTCGATGAAAATGATTTAAGTGCGGAAAATGTTGCCGGGAAGATTGGTTTGCCGCCGGGGCAGGTATTTAAAACACTGGTAGCACGCGGCGATAAAAATGGCGTACTTATGGCCTGTATACCAGCAGGTCATGAGCTTGATTTAAAAGCCTTGGCAGTCGTTAGCGGCAATAAGAAGGTTGAAATGGCAGCACTCAAAGAAGTACAGCCTCTTACCGGTTATATCCGTGGGGGAGTATCACCACTAGGTAGTAAAAAGCATTATCCGGTATTTATTAATGAGAGTGCACTGGCATATTCATGTATTGCCATTAGCGCTGGTATGCGCGGCTGTCAGATTTTTATTAATCCAGAGGATTTAATCAAAGCGGTAGAGGCAAAAACTTATAAGCTGACTGTTGACAAGTGACAGATTATGATATTGGGGGACTACTATGAATCTTATCATCCATCAAAGGATAAAACAGGTTATACCAAATTGTCGCTTGGCTTATATCGTATTCGAGGATGTAACGGTAAGAGGTACACCCCTTGCTTTATTTCAAGAGTTCTTTAGTTTACAGGCTGAAGTGGCTAAAATATATAAAATTGATATTTTATCCAGTATCCCAAGGCTGGCTGCGGTACGCAATATGTATAAGAAATTAGACTTTGATCCATCTCGCTATCGCCCCTCCTCAGAAGCTATGGTAAGACGGATATTACAAAAAAAAGAAATCTATTATGCCAATAGTGCAGTCGATGTAAATAATTATTGTTCGATAAAGTTTTTATTGCCGTTTGGCGTTTATGATTTTGCCCAAATTCAAGGCGATGTAGTCTACGGTTTTGCCAAATCTGGTTCGTACATAAATATTGCCGGCCGCACCATATCGACAGGCGATAAGCCTTTTCTTTATGATGAATGTGGTGTTTTTGGCAATCCTACGTCAGATGCCGGACGTACGGCAGTTAAGCTTACAACCAATAAACTGCTCTTAGTGATTTATGCTGATGAAGAGGTAACAGAGGAAGAACTACAAGATATGCTTGATTTTACTGCAGAAATGATGGTGCTTTACAATGGAGGCACCGCTATAGTTAAGAATATTGTACATGCCTGAAGTGGCAGTTGGAAAGGGGTAACAGTTTATTATGTATATTAGCACGCGCGGAGGTGCAGATGGAGTTTCCTCTGCTATGGCGATTAAAACCGGAATTGCATCTGACGGAGGATTGTTTGTACCTGATTTTACACCAAAGGTAGCGAAAGAGTGGCTGGAAGGTTTAGTAAGCATGTCTTATCAGGAGCGAGCTTTTGCGGTTCTGCGTCTGTTTTTAACAGATTATACCGATGAAGAACTGGCAGATTGTATAAAAGCGGCTTATAATAATAAAAAATTTGATGCCGCTGAAATTGCACCGCTGATAAAGAGTAAGGAGAATTATGTCTTAGAACTGTGGCATGGTCCGACCAGCGCATTTAAAGATATGGCCTTGCAGCTTTTGCCGCAGCTTTTATCCACAGCGCTTGTGAAAACAGATGAAAAAGCTGAGATTGTGATACTTGTTGCAACTTCCGGTGATACAGGCAAAGCTGCGCTGGAAGGCTTTAAAGACGTGGAGCAGATTCAGATTGTTGTGTTTTACCCAGAGCAGGGCGTGAGCGAAATTCAACGGCTGCAAATGATTAGCCAGGAAGGCGGCAATGTTTCGGTAATCGCCATCAAAGGCAATTTTGATGATGCGCAGACCGGGGTTAAAAATATTTTTAATGATAGTGTATTTAATGATGTATTAGCGCAAAAAGGATTTCAGCTGTCGTCAGCCAACTCTATTAACTGGGGAAGGCTCGCGCCGCAGATTGTATATTATTTTAGTGCCTATGCTGATATGGTTAAAGGTGGACATATTTCCCAAGGTGCGCCGGTTAATTTTGTTGTGCCAACAGGTAATTTTGGTAATATCTTGGCGGGCTTTTATGCTCGTACCATGGGGCTGCCTGTTAATAAACTGGTCTGTGCGTCCAATGCCAATAATGTGTTAACAGACTTTTTACGTACAGGTATTTATGACCGCAACCGTACTTTTCACAAAACCATTTCGCCTTCGATGGATATTTTGATTTCAAGTAATCTGGAAAGGCTGCTCTATCATATTACTGATGGTAATACAGCGCAGATTGCTAAATGGATGAATGACCTTGCTATGACCGGCAGATATGATATCGGAAGCATCTATCTTGCTAAAATTCAGGAGGCCTTTTGGGCTGATTGGGCAGGGGACCCTACTACACTTGATACCATTCAAAAGGTTCATAAAGACAGTAAATATCTCTTGGATCCGCATAGCGCGGTTGCTTATACTGCAGCTAAAAACTATCAGGCGCAAACAGGCGATAAGACACCGAGTATTATTGTGTCAACAGCAAGTCCGTTTAAATTTAACACAAGTGTCCTAGCGGCTCTTGATGAAACGGTAGCTCAAGACAAAACTGAATTTGCTATGCTGCAGACATTATCGGAGGTAAGCGGCTGGATGGTGCCGCAGGGACTTGCAGCCCTTGAAAATAAGAAAATACGCCATAAGCTTGTCTGTGAAAAAGGGCAAATGCCTGAAGTGGTGAAAGATATTTTAAAAATATAACGGCAAGCAAAAAAACTTAAAAAAATTTATTATTAGGCAGGATTTTACTAATTTCTTATAGTATTATAAAGTTACTGATAGTAATCAGTAGCTTTATTTTTTTAAAATAAATATTGGTCTTTCTGGTTTCACGGCTAGAGAACCACGCAAACGGTTTTTCTTAATAAACTAAACATTTCAAATTGATAATCTCATTATTACAATAAAATTCGAAAATTTTCCAAAAAGGAGGCTGAGCTAGGTTCTAAAGTACATCTCGAATTAATAAAATGGATGTGACTGGGGGGAATTATTGTGAAAAAAAGCACAACAGAAACTTATCAAATTATTGACGGAGTAAAGAAGGCGTATTACAATCTAAATCCAGCCGAGTTAGTTGAACTGGCAATACGAAGAGGGGAAGGCATATTATCTTCTAGCGGTGCACTTCGCGTAGTTACGGGCAAGTATACGGGTCGTTCGCCTAACGATAAGTTTATTGTAGATTCGCCCACAATCCATGATGATATTGCTTGGAGCAGTAATAAACCATTTAGTGAAGAAAAATTTAATCGATTATATCATCGTATGCTGGCTTATATGCAAAATCGCGAAGTGTTTGTGTTTGATGGTTTTGCCGGGGCAGATAAAACCCATCAGCTGGGCGTGCGGTTTATTAATGAATTTGCCTGGCAGAATTTGTTTGTGCATCAGCTCTTTGTACGGCCCAAAAATCATGAAAAAGATATGCATCCTGATTTTAAGGTACTGTGTATGCCTGGCTTTAAGGCGAATCCCGCCATTGATGGTACTAATTCGGAGGCGTTTATCCTTGTCAACTTTGTAGAGCGCCTTGTGTTGATTGGCGGCACTCATTATGCCGGCGAAATGAAAAAATCAATCTTCTCGGTGATGAATTATTTACTGCCTAAGCGTGATGTTTTATCCATGCATTGTTCGGCAAATGTTGGTAGTGATGGCAGTAGCGCCTTGTTTTTTGGCCTAAGCGGTACTGGTAAGACTACGTTATCAGCGGATCCCAATCGCTGCTTGGTTGGCGATGATGAGCATGGCTGGAGCGAAGAAGGCATTTTTAATTTTGAAGGCGGCTGCTATGCAAAATGCATAAATCTTAGCAGGGAAACTGAACCGCAAATATGGGGTGCCATTAAGTTTGGCGCTGTGCTTGAGAATGTTATTATTGATGAAGAGACGCGAGAAGTCGACTATGATAGTGCAGAATTAACGGAAAATACTCGTGCAGCGTATCCGATTGATTATATTCCAGATGCTCGCCTTTCCGGTGCGGCGGGACATCCGAAAACAATTGTTTTCCTGACCGCAGATGCCTTTGGCGTATTGCCGCCGATTGCCAAGCTGAGCAAAGAACAGGCCATGTATCATTTCATGTCAGGCTATACCAGTAAGTTAGCCGGTACCGAGCGAGGCATAATCGCGCCGGAAGCCACATTTTCCGCTTGCTTTGGCGCACCGTTTTTACCGCGTTCCCCGCTTGTGTATGCCAAATTATTAGGAGAAAAGTTAGAAAAATATAATACGGATGTATTTTTTATTAATACCGGTTGGTCAGGCGGTTCGTATGGCACAGGGAAGCGTATGAAGCTTGGGTATACGCGTGCTATGGTTACCGCTGCCATTAATGGAGAGCTTAATAAAGTACAATATGATCTCGATAAAGTTTTTAATGTTTATGTACCCGCTTCATGCCCTGGGGTGCCGTCTGAAATTTTGCAGCCGCGAAATACCTGGGAAAATAAAGAGCTCTATGATAAAAAAGCCGCGGAATTAGCTGGCTTATTTATCAAAAATTTTGCCAAATTTCAAGATGTGACGGATAACATTAGAAGTGCGGGTCCGAGGATATAATTATAGAACGAAAATCGCTGTCAGCCGGGTGTGGGCGGACAGCGATTTTTTTGTTTATAGAATCCATAATACCAACTTATTTTATGCTTTCTTCTGCAAAACGCAGCTGTTCTAGTTTAAAATTGGCATTAGCCAGCATTTGGGGCCAGCTTTTTACCATTTTATAGACATTGTATTTTTTATCAGGCGATAGTACTTCCCAGCGTAAAAGGTCAGGGTCGGTTTTGCGTTCCCAGTCTATCACATCGCCGCGTTTCCAGCCGTTAGATTTTTTGTATTGGAACCAGTAGGAATGTTCATAGGCCGCTAAGATATTGAGTTCTTCTTCGGTAAACTCCAGTATGTCAGGATTGTCTTTTACCGATACCACATCATAGCTGATTTTCATTAATGCATCAGGGATATGTTTGGCTTGCTCCCGGGTAAAGTTTTTGATATCATCGCCAAGCTCATGCCATGGTTTTATGTGCTTTTCGGAAATATACGGATTGTGTTCGTTTAATTCCCGGAACTTTTCATGAATGGCTATCGAAAGGTTTTCAATTTTTTCGCTGTAGAAAGTATCATGCATTAAATGACGCAAAAACGTTTCTTCGTCAACATGTAGTTTCAGCTGCTCCTTTGAGGGAAGATAGGATTGCTCCCATTTCTTGGCCTTTGTCAAGAGACTCATGTCTAGGATGGCTTCCATGGAACGGGATTCATGCTTGTATTTGGCGATTTTTAAGAGAGCCCGCAGTACGCCATTATCAATCTGCGCTTCGCCGTCTGTGATGAGGTGCGGTACCTTCTTTTCAAGTAGAGATCGCAGCAGCATTGCTCGGCGGATAATAAACAACTGGTCAGTCACCGGGTCGGTTTGGTTGGGACCTAGGATGTTGACATAGCCTCTTAGGCGGCTGAGAAAATCCGGCCCTTTAGCCAGTTTGAATTCTTGCAGAAAACGCTTTTTTTCCTGCTTATCGGTTATTTTTTCGCCGCAAAAGGTTTGGAGGGTATTGCTGGTGCCGCCGGCAAAGACAAATATAGTTTTGCCGATAGAATGTAAGGAATCGCCTTCCCTAAAGACTCCATCCTGCATAGGTGATAAAAAGTATTTGAGCCAGCCAAGCTTTTCTTCAAACGTAGAATCAAATTCATCAAAAAAAACTAAAGGGATCTTACCTTCAAGGGATAAATCCCGTACTTTATGAAAGGCAGCAATTAGCTCTAGCGGTGTGCGAAATTGAGATAGATTGAAATTTAGACGTTCAATGAGTTTGGGGGCGATGCTGGCCGCCACCTGGGCGC
>JAJFUN010000191.1 GCA_021372375.1 Pelosinus sp.
GGGGCCAAGGCCTTGGCCCTTGAGAAAACCATTGGTGAAATAAAGGCCGGCTTTAGGGCTGATATTGTCCTTTGGGATATGGTCTCGCCGCATTGGTGTCCGCGCCATGATACCTTGTCATTACTCACTTACGCGGCAAATGCCGGAGATGTTCATACTGTTATCGTAAACGGTAAGATTCTGCTTGATAATAAAAAGCTGACAACCATTGACGAAGAACGCTTATTATATGAAGCCAATAAACGCTCTTTTAAGCTGGTAAAATAAGCATTCTGACTGGAGGTATTCCTGTGATTTCTCAAGCTGTGCGTATGGAAAGTTTATCTTCATCTATCTTTTCTGAGGTAGATGAACTCAGAAAGGCCGAAATTGCGGCAGGCAAGTCGGTTATTACCTTAAGTATTGGCAGTCCCGATTTGCCGCCAGCTCCTCATATTATTGAAGCTTTAAACACTGCCGCTATTAGCAATCAAAATTATGGCTATACTTTATCTAAAGGTACTGATGAATTTCTCATGGCAGCGGCCAATTGGTATAAGCAAAAATTTAATGTAACACTTAATCCCGAAACAGAAGTACATTCTCTCTTAGGTTCGCAAGATGGCCTTGCGCATTTAGCACTATGTATGGTAAATCCCGGTGATATTGTGCTGGTTCCAGATCCCGGATATCCAATTTTTAGTGTGGGACCATTAATGGCCGGCGCCGAGCTTTATAAAATGCCGCTGCTGCCGGAAAACAATTATTTGCCTGATTTAAAGGCTATTGATAAAGATATTTTACGCCGCGCCAAATTAATGATTCTTAATTATCCTAATAATCCGCTGGCCGCAACGGCCAGCAGTGATTTCTTTGCCGAGGTAGTCGCTCTGGCTCATGAATATTCCTTTGTCGTTTGTCATGATTTTGCCTACAGTGAATTGGTCTTTGACGGCTATCGTCCTGCTAGCTTTTTAGCAACGCCTGGTGCCAAAGAAATTGGTATAGAATTTCACTCTCTGTCTAAAACCTACAACATGGCCGGCTGCAGAGTTGCATTTGCCGTGGGTAATGCCCAAGTACTTTCCCTGCTCGGTAAGTTAAAGTCGAATTTTGACTATGGCATTTTCTATCCATTACAAAAGGCGGGGGTAGCTGCCCTGACCGGTTCGCAGGAATGTGTGAGAAATACTGCCATGACATATCAGCAAAGACGTGATATAATTGTAAAAGGATTTAATAATATTGGCTGGCATGTTGCATCTCCCCAAGCGACAATGTTTGTCTGGGCTCCTGTGCCAACAAAGCAGACATCATTTGATTTTGTCGTAGATTTATTACAACATACCGGGGTGGCAGTTGTCCCTGGCAGTGCCTTTGGGGCGTGCGGCGATAGGTTTATCCGCATAGCATTAGTGCAGCCAAATGAAATTTTAGCAGAAAGCGTATTACGGATTAAAAACTGGTTGGGATAAGTACATAGCTTAATCTGGCAGGGGAGGAATTGTAATGCTTGCTTTAAACTTTTATTCATCCAATTATCATAATCAATTGGTATGCCGCAGGAAAAAATGTACTATACGCTTGGGGGACAAGACCCAGAAATATGGTGAAGGTGACATTGTCTGGATTACTGTAGGCAAACGGTTTGCCACCAAAAAGAAAATCTATACAGCCATGATTGACCGCGTGTTGGTTAAGCCTATTTCAGAGCTTACTACCAGCGACTTGCAAGGAGAAAATCCGGATATTACCAGCGTCGATGACTTGCTGATATTTTTACAGTCTATTTATGATAAAAGTCTGACACAAGATGATACTGTGACTGTAGTTTATTTCTCAGAAGTTATCGAATAGCCGGTATATTATATATTTTATATTTAGTAAGGAGTGTTTTTTTATAATGGCAGAAAAAAAAGCAATTACAGTCGGTATTTCCGCACGCCACGTACATGTTACGCGCGAAACCTTGGATGTACTTTTCGGCAAAGGCTATGAGCTTACTGTAAAGAAAGAATTGTCACAACCAGGCCAATTTGCTTCCAATGAGTTAATTGATCTTGTAACGGAAAAGACCACTTTTCCTAAAGTGCGTATTTTAGGACCTATCCGCAAAGGCGATCAGGTCGAAGTCTCCTTAACAGATGCTATGAAATTAGGGCTTAAAACAACGCCGGTTCGTGACTCCGGCAATGTTGCAGGATCACCTGGCATTACGCTTGTTGGCCCTAAGGGCAAAGTAGAACTTAAAGAAGGCGTTATTGCAGCACAGCGGCATATTCATATGACACCAGTTGAGGCCGCTGAATTTGGGGTAAAGGATAAAGATATCGTACAAGTGCGCTGCGGCGGACAAAGAGGATTAATATTTGATAATGTATTAATTCGCGTATCTGAAAATTTTGCACTGGATATGCATGTTGACACAGACGAAGCAAATGCCGCCGGATTCAAAAACGGAGATACGGTTGAACTAATAAAATAGTAAAAAAAATCCTGCAAGATTTTGCAGGATTTTTTTTGTAACTATAGAATTATATATATCACTGCGATTTTGAGGTGGTTGATTCTGTTGGATGAAAATTTTTATACTGCAATGCTTACTAGTGTACTTAATGCTACGACATCAAGTATGGTAGTAGTAAATGGATCAGGAATAATAGCCCATATTTATCAAAGTAAAGCTTCCTTACACAAAACGCAGCATTTTTTAGGTCACGCGTTTTGTCGTTTATTACATATGATAGTAACACCAGGAAATGCGGATACTATATTTACTGCTTATCAAACCTGTCGCACTACTCACCAACCAATACAAATTCCTAAACTTGAACATACTACTAAATGCGGCTTAGCGAAATATATCTCTTGTCATTTTTCCTGTATACCGGAGGATTCTCCGGATTCTAGTGTAATCATTTGTTTCCGTGATATTACAGAGTCTATATTAATGGAAGAGGAATTTTTCTCCATATCTGAACAGTATGAATCGGTAAATCGCGAACTATGCATTGCTGTTTCCAATCTCGACTTTCATCTGATGGATATTGAGCAGGCGCACAAAAAAATTGCTGCGCTGTATCAAATTACATCGATTGTGCAAAAGACAGTTGATGAGCAAGAAGTTTTAAATGACATTTTAAATGGTATTGCGCGTGAACTAGATTTTATGAATGTATCTATCCTGCTCTATGATGACGAAAAGCAGGAATTAAAAGTAAAAGCTTACAGAGGGCGTAATAGTACTGTCCAGGCAGCATTAGGTGAAGGAATTGCTGGGTTAGCAGCCCTCAAGCGTGAGCTGATTTATGTAGATAATTTACAGCAGGATTCAAAATTTTCCGAAGATATTGCTATGGGTGAAGTAGCTATACCTTTAATTATTGATGATAAACTCTTTGGCGTACTCCTGATAGAAATAACGAACGGTCGTATATTGCAGTCCTATGATTTAGATTTACTTAGGTCTTTAGCCAGTCAAATTGCGATGACGATTGCCCATGCCAATCATGTTATGACTATGAAAACAGAAGCCAGTACCGATGGTTTAACCGGCTTATATAATTATAGACATTTTATCAATGTATTACAGCAAGAATTCAAGCGTGCGCTGCGTTATACACGGCCGCTTGCCCTCTTAATGATTGATATTGATTTTTTTAAACATTACAATGACACGAATGGTCATGTAGCAGGAGACCATACCCTGCAGACAGTAGCGACCCTGATTAAAGAAAGCTGTCGTGATGTTGATATCGTTGTGCGCTATGGCGGTGAAGAATTTGCTGTAATTTTACCAGAAACCACTGTACAAGAAGCAAATGACATTGCTGAGCGCGTACGTAAAAATGTTGCAGGTTATCCATTTCCCAATGGAAACTTGCAGCCAAACGGAAGATTAACAATCAGCGTTGGAATAAGCGGTTTTCCTGATGCCATTCATTCTTATAGTGAGCTTGTAGAATTTGCTGATACTGCTTTATATGGAGCTAAACGCGCATCGCGTAACTGTACCTGTTTATATACGCCTGAAATAAAACAAAATAAATAAACTCCTAAGGTTTATTTAATGGTGGTGTCCAAAAATGACTCAAGACGTACTAAATGATAATAAAACCTATTCTCTAGCCGGAACATTACAAGAAGTACATTTTATCAACAGTGTATTGAATCTTTCACCTAGCGCAAGTATTTTAGATTTATACTGCGGCTATGGACGCCATGCTATAGAATTAGCTAAATTAGGATTCCATGTTACAGGTATTGATGCAACAGCTGAGTTTTTGGCTATTGCTAATCAAAAAGCTCGCGAAGAACATGTAAATATTACCTTTGAACAATGTGACATGCGAAAAATTGCTTATCAAAATGAATTTGATGCTATTATAAACATGTTTGCGGCTTTTGGTTATTTTTCTGATGAAGAAAACGCTGATGTTTTGCGGTTAATTAACGCAGCCTTACGGCCCAATGGACTGTTTCTTATTGATTTATTGAATCGTGACTGGATGGTCAATAATAATTTAAATCGCTATTGGCGGCATCCTAGTGGTGAATATGTCTTGTCTTACAAGATTGAACTGCAAAGCGGTATTACTACCATGAAGCGGCAACTAATTAATCAGGTCACCGGCACAAAAATGCAATATGAATTTGTACTTCGTGCTTATTCGCTGGCAGAAATGGCAGCAATCCTAAAGCAAAACGATTTTACCATCAAAGCAACATACGGCGGCTTTGACCAGCAGCCATACGGCTCTGAAACGCCGCGTATGATTATACTCGCACAAAAGAAATAAAAAAAGCTGCTAATTGAAGCAGCTTTTTTTATTTGACTAATGCTTGAAGTATAGTCATAGTTTAATCATCTTACATATTATAAAGCAATAGAGTGTGAGGTGATCACATGGCAACTAATGGGCGCAGTCCTAAAATTGGTGTAGCGCTAAGCGGCGGAGGCCCTAGCGGCATCGCGCATATTGGTGTTTTAAAAGCCTTCGTCAAAAATAACATTCCGATTGATATTATTTCAGGTACAAGTGCCGGAGCAATTATTGCAGCGCTGTTCGCACAGGGATACACGCCATGGCAAATGGAGGAAATTACTAAAGGCCTTAAGTTTTTTGATTTTATTGATTTAAAAATTACCTTACCGGAAATGATCAAATATAGTGCCAAATCCTTTTTTGGTAATAGGCTTCGTTCCTGGTCATCGCTGCCTAGCGGTCTGATTAAAGGTGACAAAATAGAAAAATTCTTAAAATCGTTATGGGGTGAACAGACTATCCAGCAAACAAAAATACCACTGGCAATTACTTCGGTAGATGTTATTTCCGGTGATACCGTCTTTTTTATTACCCCTATACCCGGACAGCGGGGAATTTTAAATGCTCGCTATTATCATAATGTTCTCTTGACCGAAGCCGTTCGCAGCAGTATTGCCATCCCAGGAATTTTCCTGCCAAAAAAGTTTAGGGGCATGACGCTGGTTGATGGAGCAGTGAAAAATAACTTGCCTACCGATATTCTTAACTATATGGGCGCAGATATAATTATTGGCATAGATCTTGGTTATGCGGGTAAAGCCAATTACAATATTAATTCGGTAAGCGAAATATTATTGCAGTGTATAAACATAATGAATAGGGAAGTAACACTGCTAAAATCACAACAACACGCCAATCTGATAATCCGCCCAGTATTAACTGACTCCCCCTTTCAGGATCAAAAACAAACCTTATCCTGTATAAACGCAGGAGAGGCAGCGGTTTTAGAATGTTTAACAGAAATTAAGAATTTAATGTGACAGCCCTTGTTTTACGGGCTGTCTTTTGTATTGTAGAGCTTTTTTTCCTGAAAGAGTACGTTTTTGTAAAATATATTGCTCAGGCAAAAGCCTCCTCCTGTCGCTGAAGCGACATCCCCCTCGAAGAGGGAGACTAAAATTAAAGCCTCCATCCCTGAGGGAGGTGGCGCGAAGCGACGGAGGGAGTTTTGCTTTCGGTATTATTATTGTTAAATCAAAAAATTCTTCTATCGACTAGTGTGACAGAAGAATTTTATACAATATACGGAATTTCATGTATTTGCCCCCTATAATTGTCGCTACAAGTTTTTTTGTTGTTATGTAGGCTAAATACACCAATAATAAAAAATAACCTGCTTATATTGCAAATATGAGGACAAGTTTTTGGTGACCTTAATCTTGCAAATTGGGAGTCGGCACTAAACACAATACATAATATTAATTATGTATTGTATTTTAAGATGCCGTATATTACAATAAAATCAAGGCTTAATAGGTTCTTTTTGCTATCAATTTAAATTAGGAGCGCATTATGGATACTTTCGTGCAAGAGTTTAGTGAATTTCTCATTGAAAACGAGCTGGCGGCAAATACGGCCCACAGTTATGCCAGTGATATGCAAGGCTTCTTTACAATGATGGGCAGTGATATCTCAACCAAGATAATTAGAAGTTATATTGAAAAGTTACAAGCGCAAAACTTAAGTATAAAAACCATCAATCGAAAATTAGTCAGCCTAAAACAATATATTGCTTATCTCAATGAATGCAAAGCGGCTAAACTAATTGTCCGTATCCGGCAATTAAAACAGCAGCGGCAAAATTATCTAGAGGATATACTAACACCTAATGATTTTGCCAGCCTGGTGGCGGCAGCCGAAAAAAGCCAGGATATCCGGGCCAAGGCCATTTTTTATACACTTTATTACACAGGCCTGCGCGTTAGTGAAATGCTGCAGCTACATACAGCAGATATTTATGAGAATACTGTGACTGTTAAAGGAAAAGGCAGCAAATTCCGCGAAGTATTTATCAGCAAGAAGTTACAACAAGTACTAAAAGAATATCTGGAAGTAAGGCTAAATACCGCAGAGAATGCACTGTTTACCGGCCAGCGCGGGCAAATTAATCGGCAAACAGTAGACCGTATTATTAAGTTGTATGCAGGAAAAACCCGCTTAAAAAGAACTAAGGCGCATGCCCATAATTTCCGCCACTTATTTTGTAAAACGGCCCTGGAAAAAGGTCTAAGTATTGATACTATTGCTGATTTGGCCGGTCACACCGATATTAATACAACACGTATTTACACCCGAAAAAGCAAGAAAGAACTGCTAGCGGCTATTGATAAAATGTAATAATTAAAGTTTAATTGCAGCAAAGGAAAAAAATATTCGATAGTTTAAGCACCATTAATTCAGTTAAATCAACTATTTTTTAACTATCGATAATTTATAGTTATCACTAGTTGATAATAAAATTACAAGAGTATACGAATATCTTTTTAATTTTGAAGGAGCATCTATGAATAGCGATGATAAAGACTTTGTACTACGAAAAAATAATTATATTCAAAATAACAAAAAGCTTTCAGCTAAAAGTAAAAAACGTTTACAAAAGTTAAAGGCTGATAATACATTACGTGCCTATGAAGCCGACTGGTTGGACTTTTATGACTGGTGCTCACATTGTAGCTCACAGGCATTACCGGCGCAGCCAGAAACTATTGTTAATTATATTAATGACTTAGCAGATCACGCCAAAGCCAATACTGTATCTAGACGATTAAGCGCCATTTCAGAAAACCATAAAGTTGCAGGCTATGTTGATAATAATCCTTGTCGCAGCGGCCTTGTCCGCAATGCGCTAGATGCCATCAAACGCGAAAAAGGCACGATGCAGCGTGGCAAAGCGCCTATCTTAATGGAAGACTTACGAAATATCACAGCTTACTTTGATACTGCAGATATAGCAGGAATTCGCGACAAGGCCCTGCTACTGATTGGCTTTATGGGTGCTTTTCGTCGCTCTGAGCTTGTGCAAATAGATATTGAGGATTTAACTTTCACGCAAGAAGGAGTAATAATACTCGTGGCTCAGTCGAAAGGAGATCAGGAAGGACAAGGTGCACAGGTTGCCATCCCTTATAGCTCAAATCCAGATATTTGTGCGGTCACTGCTTTAAAATCCTGGATACATACCGCGCATTTAGGTTCAGGCCCCCTATTCCGTCCCCTAAATAGATATAAACAAATTCGAAATCAACGATTAACCAATCAATCTGTGGCACTCATCGTAAAAAAATATGCTGCCCTAGCTGGCTTTAATGCTAATGATTTTGCCGGACATAGTTTACGACGCGGTTTTGCCACCAGTGCAGCTCAGCATGATGTCGATGAACGCACTATTATGCAGCAAACACGCCACAAATCCGAAAAGATGGTGCGCAGATATATTGAACAAGGTAATTTATTTAAAAATAACGCCCTAAATAAAATGTTTTAGTATATAAAGAGGCTGCCGTTTATCGGCAGCCTCTTTATATTAAAAGTTCCCCTCTTGAGAGGGGTGGCGCGTTAGCGACGGGGTGTGTTGGCAAACAAATCTGATACATCTTTACAGACTTTATTGTTACACAAAACCTAACACACCCGCCCTTCGGGCACCCCTCTCTAGATGGGAATTTTAAAACCATTATTACTTTACATAATATATATTATCGGACTCTCATTTATTAGTAACAGGTATTTTTAACGTTTGCCCCGTGTAAATTTTCGAATTGCTGTCAAGCTGATTTGTTTTATTGATCGCGGCAATCAGCTCACGAATATCTTCCTTATTCGTAACATAACGGCTTGCTATACTCCAGATGGAATCTCCTGCGCTAACCTGCACAATTTTATATTTTACATTGCCGGCCGCAGAATCTGCATTATTAGCAAATACACTAGATAAAGTTAGGCAAAGGCAACCTATTAATACTACTGTCAGCATCAAACCCTTATAATTCATACTATCAACCTCCAAGAACATCTGTTTGCTTTCTGTATATACTATACTATAGAACATATGTTCTTGTCAATAAATTGCGTAAAATAAACGAACGAATGTTTGCATTTATTGTTAAGACTTGATATAATTATTTTGGAATCATGATATTTATAAGTCTATACTATCAAACAACCATTGGGAGTTGAGTTTATGACAGATAATACTTTAAGTGCCAGACAACAGCAAATCTTAACGTATATTAAAAAAACCTTGCGTTTAAAGGGCTATCCTCCGTCCGTACGGGAAATCGGCGAAGCCGTGGGCCTTAGCTCTAGTTCTACGGTTCATAGTCATTTATCAAAATTAGAAGAAATGGGCGTCATTCGGCGTGATCCCACCAAGCCGCGTGCGATTGAAGTGTTAGATGAAGCTCCTTGGCGTCAAAAATCACTAATTCCGGTTCCTTTAGTAGGAAGGGTAACAGCAGGACAGCCTATATTAGCGGTAGAAAATATTGAAGAGACCTATCCCCTCCCCACCGAATTGGTTGGAGATGATAATACGTTTATGCTTACCGTTGAAGGCAGCAGCATGATTAATGCCGGCATTTTTAATGGTGATTACATCTTAATCCGCAGGCAGCAAACGGCAAATAACGGCGATATTGTTGTCGCCCTCATTGATAATGAAGAAGCAACGGTAAAGCGCTTTTATAAAGAAAAGGACTGCATACGACTCCAGCCAGAAAATGATTCAATGGCCCCCATTTATGTCCAAAATGTCTCCATTGTCGGTAAAGTAGTAGGCGTATTTCGAAGATTATAAAAAAATGACTCACTGCATATGCAGTGAGTCATTTTTTTATCTAATAGTTTTTATTCTAAGAAATCTTTTAACTTTTTACTGCGGCTTGGATGCCTGAGTTTCCGTAATGCTTTGGCCTCAATCTGACGAATTCTTTCCCGTGTAACACCAAAATGCTGTCCAACTTCTTCGAGCGTCCGAGCCCGACCGTCATCTAAGCCAAACCGTAATCTCAGCACCTTTTCCTCACGCGGCGTCAAGGTTTCTAAAACCTCCTCAAGCTGTTCTTTCAGCAGCATAAACGAAGCGGCTTCAGCTGGCGCTGGTGCATCCTGGTCTTCGATAAAATCACCTAAATGAGAATCTTCTTCTTCCCCAATCGGTGTTTCCAGTGATACAGGTTCCTGCGCAATTTTCATGATTTCTCGTACACGTTCTACGCTAATGTCCATCTCTTTGGCAATTTCCTCAGGCAGCGGCTCACGGCCAAGCTCCTGTAAGAGCTGACGAGATACACGAATTAGCTTATTAATGGTTTCTACCATATGCACAGGTATCCGAATAGTACGAGCCTGGTCAGCAATAGCTCTCGTAATAGCTTGACGAATCCACCAAGTAGCATAAGTACTAAACTTATATCCTTTGTTGTAATCGAATTTTTCTACTGCTTTAATGAGGCCTAGATTTCCTTCCTGAATTAAATCCAGGAACAGCATGCCGCGGCCAACATAACGCTTGGCAATGCTGACAACCAGTCGCAAATTGGCTTCAGCCAAACGGCGTTTAGCTTCTTCATCGCCTTGTTCCATGCGCTGTGCCAGCTTAATTTCTTCATCTGCTGTTAAGAGCGGCACCCGACCGATTTCTTTAAGATACATCCGCACAGGATCATCAATACTAATCCCCTCAGGAATACTCAAATCAATATCGACTTCTTCAGGTGACACTTCTTCAATCTCTGCACCATCAGGGCCTTCTAAATGATCATTTTCAGGAATTTCATCAACAATCTCTATTCCTTTACTTGAAAATACTTCATATATATCATCAATTTCATCAGGAGATAAATCGTCACTTTGGAGAGTATTCATAATTTCAGCGTATGTTAATACACCGCCACGTTTTCTTCCCTTGTGCAATAATTCATCTATGTGGTTATTACTTGTTACATTTTTCTTATCTGCCATTTACTCCCCTCCTCCCTTGACAACATCTGATACAATTAACTCCTGCACTTGATTATAAAGAATGTAATTTGTTAATCTCATTTTTTATTCGTTGACTCTCTGCTAATTCCTGCAGATAGCTACTATCCCCCATACGTTCTAATTCATCAGCCTGCAGCCGATGTTGCTCATATAATAAATTTAATTTTGTTATCTGTATTGTTTTCACACAATCATCAATCGTCTTTGTAATATCATCTGTTTGGATATTCATCAACATGATATGAGATAACTCGCTACTGACTGCCTCATTTAGAGAATTAGTCCAATCTGCGCTGGTTTCCCCTTTGCTATAGGTACTAAATAGTAAATCTGCCAGCTGCCTTCTGCTTTCCACTTTAAGATCTTCAGCAGAAATTTTAGCCTTAACATACGGCACCATAGTAGAATCATCACACATAAAACGGATAATGCTGCGCTCGGCCTGATCAAGAGCGGTATCTTCTTTATTTGTAAGAGAAACCATATTTATATTTTTACCCGTTTTTACATTTTTATCCTTTTTATCATGTAATAAAAATTTACTTACTTCACTACGTATTGCGCCTTCATCAATAGCTAAGGTCTCTGCTAAACTTGCAATATGCCCATTCACCTCTACCGCATTCTCAGAGGCAGCTAAAGCAGGAACTGCTCGGGCAACAACTTGAACCTTACCTTCCAGATTAGAATAGTCCACATTAAAAAATGCCTGTGAAATTTGGTAATCTAAAATTGGCAAACTATTTGCAACCAATTCGCAAAAAGCGTCTCGTCCATGCTTACGGATAAATTCATCCGGGTCCTTGCCGTCAGGAATGCTTACAACCCTCACCTTAGCACCTAACTTATTAGCAATATCCATGGCTCTTGCGGTTGCGCTTTGACCTGCAGTATCACTGTCATAGGCAAAAACAATTTCACTCGCATTACGTAAAAGTCTAGCCTGATCTAATGTAAAAGCAGTACCTAAGGAAGCAACAACATTGCTGATACCAGCAGCATGGGCAGTAATTGCATCCATATAACCTTCTACTACCACAGCTTGCCCTGTTTGCCTAATAAAACTATCAGCAATATGAAATCCGTATAAAATAGGGCGTTTATTAAAAATTGTAGTTTCTGGCGAATTTAAGTATTTTGGTTTACTATCGTCAAGTACTCGTCCGCCAAAACCTACAACATGCCCACGTGGATTAGAGATTGGAAACATTACCCGGTTGCGGAAGCGATCATAGCAGCCATTGCCTGATGACTTATTTAAGGCTAGCCCCGCTTTTAAAAGTACCTCAGGGGCGATACTGCGTCCCTCAAGTGCTCTTAAGAGCTTATCCCAGGCATCTGGTGCAAAGCCCAAGCCAAACTTAACAATAATATCACTTGTTATGCCGCGCCGCGTTAAATATTCACGCGCTAATTCACCATATTTGGTCTTAGTAAGACAGGCGCAAAAAAAATCCCGTGCTAACTCGTTAGCCTGATATAGCCTTGCCCTTTCTTTATCACGGGCCAATTCCTCAGGCGATTTTTCTCGCTGTGGAATTGGTATATTCATTTTTTGCGCTAACAATTTCACTGCATCAATAAAACCTATATTTTCCACTTTCATCAAAAAGTTAAATACATTGCCTCCATTTTGACAGCCAAAACAATAAAAAAAACCTTTATCTGGCGTAACTGAAAATGATGGCGTTTTTTCATGATGAAAGGGGCAGCAACCCCAATAATTTTTACCTTTTTTCTTTAATGGTACATAATCCGAAATTATACGAACAATGTCACTTTCTGCACGCAATCTGTCAATAAAATCATCATAACCTACGTCTCGCATATGTCCATCCTTACTAGTATCACCCTATTCTAAAAAGCTATAATCATTAATTACAATAAAAATCTGGCTACAAAGTATAAACTCACAAAACACTAGAGATACAATGCTTTGTGTAAATTCTACATAAATTCCCACAATCCTGCTAAATAATATTAATACTCTCATTGATTAGTATTCCATATAACTTTGAAATATCCTCTTTTACATCTTGACAAAAGGATTTTTTTTGCTAACAGCCAGTTTGGCTTTTTTAATAGCTGGACCGATTGGCCGGAACAAATAAATCTTCAAATAAATGAATAGCGTAACTATCTGTCAGTCCAGCCACATAATCAACGACTGTTACCTCTAGCCCCCACTCAGATTCACGTTCTAAAAATTCCTGGGGCAAGGCCCCTGGATTTACGACAAAATAATCATATAATTTATGTATTACATATTTGGCCTTTTTGCGATCTGAATCTAACTCTTGGGAATGATAGATGCGTTCAAACATAAAGTCCCGAAACTCCTGCATGGCCGCCTGAATTTTATCAGACATTACTATTTGATTTTTATCGGTAGAACATTCAATTAAATCAGATACCATTACAGTAATCATGTGTGAAGGATTGGTGCCCAAAACGGCTGCTACATTTTTCGGCAAGTCAGCTGACGTAATCATGCCAGCACGATTTCCATCATCATAATCATGACACAAATAGGCAATCCGATCGCCGATCCTGACAATACTGCCTTCGAGCGTAAAGGGTCTATTGGGACCGGTATGATTGACTATACCGTCTTTTACCTCTGCTGTTAAATTCAGTCCCTGTGAATTTCGTTCTAAATATTCCACAACCCGCAAGCTTTGTTCATTATGATTGTAATGTCCAATAATTTCTCGCAGCGCATATTCGCCGGCATGACCAAACGGCGTATGGCCGACATCATGTCCTAAGGCAATTGCCTCCGTTAAATCTTCATTGAGCATAAGGCCGCGGGCGATTGTTCTGGATATTTGAGCTACTTCTAGGCTATGCGTCATTCGAGTGCGATAATGATCGCTTGGCGATATATAAACCTGGGTTTTATGCTTTAACCGACGAAAGGATTTACTATGAATAATTCTATCTCGATCACGCTGAAAGGCTGTGCGAAAGTCGCATAAACTTTCTGCTTTTACCCGCACAGCTTCCCGGCTTTTGCAAGCAAAAGGCGACAAAATTTTGTATTCCTGTTCCTCGATACGCTCACGAACTTTCATTAATATCACCTCTCGAATACACTTTTGAAAAACATAGCATTTATAGATAATTTTACATACTTAAAAATTGTGCATTTTACCGCTAATTTTGCTATAATGTAATAAAAAAGGAGGTTTCAGTATGAAAAAAACTTTATTTTTTTGTCTATCATTATTAATACTTATTTCAAACATTTCATTTGCTGCCATGCCAACAATTACAGCAGACAAGCAATATTTTGATATTTCCGCCGGCATGCATGTTTTAAGCGGCCATGTTTATATTGCTCATAATAACCGTGTCGTTACCGCCGGCGAAGCAAAAACAAATATGGTTGAGGTGTGGGCCTCTGGTGGCGTAACCTTTGTTCAGGACGACATTAATTTCAGCGGTGACAGTTTATATGTTTATTTTCCCAGCAGCTCGGCCCAAATTAGCGGCAATGTTAAATTATCACGGACCAATCTCGAAATAAGCGCTAATAAAGCAGATTTCAATTGGGACAGCAAAATTGCTGTATTCAGCGGCAATGTCAATGTAGTCCAAAATGGCAATTGCTGGTCGGCAGATAGTGTGCACTATAATGTATTAGAAAATAGCATTTATTAAACTAGTCAGCGTTTTTTCGGGCAATTTCCAGAATTTTATTGGCTGTTTCCTCAATAGTCTGCCCTGTTACATCGATTATCGGACAGCCAATTTTCTTCATAACGCTTTTGGCATATTCTAATTCGTCTGTGATATTTTCCGGGTTTGAATACGTTGTCTCTACCGCCAGTCCCAGCTTTTTAAGTCGTTCTACCCGAATATTATTTAATTTGGACGGATCAACAATTAAGCCCACAACTCGTTCGGGCGGTATTTCAAATAATTGCTCAGGCGGAGTAACCCCTGGCACCATAGGTATATTTACGACCTTTAATTTTTTATTGGCCAGATACATACTTAAGGGTGTTTTTGAGGTTCGAGACACACCGACAATTACCATATCGGCTTTTAGGATGCCCCAGGGATTTTTCCCATCATCATATTTTACCGCAAATTCTACTGCTTCTACTCGTTTAAAATAATCCTGATCCAGCTTATGCACAAGTCCAGGACATAACTTTGGTTTCGTATTCGAAATATTTTGTAGGGCAAAAATCATGGGTCCCATAATATCTACAGTGACAACCTCGTACTGTTCAGCTAGGTCTAAAAGTGCCGTCCTAAGCTCAGATGATACGATTGTGTGGCAAATAACACTATGATGCTTTGCCGCTTCCTGTATGGTTTCCGCAATTTGTTCTATAGACTTTATATAGGGAATGCGAATAATTTCAAAATGTTCTTCAGAAAATTGGCTTGCTGCTGCGCGTGCTACCATTTCAGCCGTTTCGCCAATAGCATCAGATAAGACGTAGATCACTGCTAACTTATCCATCACAATACCCCCTGTTTAAGCCTGCCAAGATTATTTTCACATCTATTTAGTATATACGCCATTTTTATGTCAAATCCTTCATGAATTTTTGGCATAAAAAAATGGTCTGCTTTACAAAAAAACGCGAATTATAATATTATAATTCGCGTTTTTCCTCTGATAGCTCACTTTCACGATGTACCACTTCAATTGTACATCGTTTAAAAACGGCAACCAAAACACCCAGCGCAGCAATTTGCGGTAAAACCACAGCCCCAATTGCCCCAAGCCCAACCGGAATTTCAACCAAAATCCGATCATCGTGCTTTACTCTGATTTTATTAATGTTTCCCTCATGTATGAGCTCTTTTACTTTATCTATAACTTCGGTTGATCGCACAGAAAATTCCTCTGTCCACTTACAGCCTGACTTTTGACTAGTCTCCTCAAGCTCAATAATGGCTTCAATAACATTACCGTGATTTCGTTCAAGTGCTTCTTTTGCCTGTCGATAAGATACACCTGTACGTCCGCGTATACAATCAAGTTTTTCTAAGGTAATATCCTCCATATCAATCCCTCACAATACATATTTTAAATAGTATTACCCATTTATTTGATTTATAGTAGCGAAAGCTGATTAATAAATGAGATAGATTTTAAGGGTTTGTCAAGACAAACCGACACATAGGTCAGTAAAATTGCCTCTACTTGCTTTAATACAAGACCAGTTACCGTAAAAGGCTGGGGATTACTTAAATCTAAATGCAATAAGCAGTTTAGAAATTTCCGTGTAGCTACAGCAAATTCAAGTAAAGATTCATCCGCGCAGTTTGGACAGATACCACCGCCCTGCTTTGCCGAAAAATAAGCATTTTCTGTAAGTTCTATACCACAGGAAATGCATTTTTCATATTCCGGATAAAAACCAGAAAGAGCGAGCAATTGCCATGCGGCCGCTAAAGCAACCAGCCGCGGATTATGCCTGGAGAGCTGTGTAATCCCGGATAGCAGTAAATCAAAGATTAACGGCTCTACCTGCCTTTCTGGACAAAGCTCATTGACCATTTCCAACATTAAAGCCCCATAGGCCATATAATCTAAATTCTCTCGTACTTCTTTAAATGGATTTTTAATATCACACTGTTTAATGGAATCCATGTTTTTTCCTGGTGCTAACACTACATCTAAATGCATAAACTGCTGCAAAGTACCGGCAAAATGATTTTTTGCCCGCCTCACCCCATAAGCCATAGCGACAATCTTGCCATAATCGCGCGAAAGCAGTGTGATTATTCGATCAGCTTCCTGCCAATCACGTGTTGTAAGGAGAATTACTTCTGTTTTGTATTGTGACATAGTATCCTCATTCTACTAAAAGAAAGTATAAGATTTCGGGCTAATCGCCTATAGTTTGTTACTCTTTTATTTCCTCCAGCTCTGCTGCTGGTGTCAGAACCGTCTTAACTCGTACAATGCGAAATCCATTAATTTTGAGCACTTCAAAAGTATAATCACCAATAGTAACTTTATCGCCTATTTCCGGTCGACGTCCCAAAATACCAAAAATATAACCGCCAATTGTGTCTTCATCATGCTGTTCAAGACTAATATTTAATAATTCCACTACGTCATCAAGCAGTACTCGTCCGTCAAATTCATAGCTATCTTCAGCAAGACGCTGAATGTCACATTCAGCTACTTCGTCATGCTCATCTTCAATATCACCGACTATTTCTTCAATGACATCCTCGAGCGCTATAAGGCCAGCCGTTCCGCCATATTCATCCGCAACTACCGCCTGATGAATGCGCCGCCGGCGCATAACTTGCAAAAGTTTAGCAACCGACATCCCCTCTGGAACTACCAGTATCTCTCTCATAATCGTTTTTAAATCTTTTTCTTCGTGATTATCAAAATCCATTAAATCCCGTAAATGAATCATCCCGATGACATGATCCTTATCATCAACACACAGGGGAAACCGCGTGTGGTTAGCTTCTTTGACAACCTGCATATTTTCCTCATACGAGTCGTCCAGAAACAGACAAACCATATCCTGACGGGGAATCATAATTTCTCTGGCCAATGTATCGGCAAAATCAAATACATTGTCAATTAGTTCGCTTTCCATCTGATCGAGCAGCCCGCCGCGGGAACTTGCACTGACAATCATTCGCAGTTCATCCTCTGAATGAGCCAGTTCAGACTCATTAGCCGCTTTAATATTCATTAATTCTAAGATCAGCCGCGCTGCTTTATGAAATAGCACAATAATCGGATAGCCAATTTTGTGGAAAATATAAAGCGGCCATACGGTAAATAACGCCAGCGCTTCCGTACGTTGAATAGCCATAGATTTTGGCACCAATTCACCAATTACGATATGCAGAAAAGTAATAACCGTAAACCCCAGCGCAATACTGATACTAGAAACAAGCCATTCACTTAACGGAAAATAGTGAATAAACACTGGTTCAAGCAGCGAAGCAACTGCCGGCTCGCCCAGCCACCCTAAAGCCAGCGAAGCAAGAGTTATGCCTAGCTGAGTTGCGCCCAGATAGGTATCAAAAGCAGACACTACCTTTAGTGCGAGCCCCGCCCGGCTGTTACCCTGCTGTACTAATTCCTCAAGCCTGGTCTTACGCACTTTAACCAGGGAAAACTCCGCCGCCACGAAAAAGCCGTTTAATAAAACTAATATAAAAGCGGCTGCTAATTTTATTGTGCTGTATAAAGGCGAATCGATAGAGCATCTCTCCCTATTTATTTGCTGTACTGTATTCTGGCATAATGGCACCTGCTGTCAGACAGTACTGCAAGGCACTTTCGCTTGTGACATCTAAGACTATTATATCCTTTTTTGGAACAATAATATTAAAACCGGATGTCATATTTAAACTCATTGGCACAAATACGCAAACATGTTCTGCTGGCAATTTATCTGCTATGACCGGTGAAAGATTGCTCACAATAAAACCCAGTGTTTTGGTGCCTGGCTGCGGATATGGGATAAGGACCGCCTGCTTAAACAAATGATGTGACTCAAGCACAGCAGTTGATACTTGTTTGACACTTTTATAGATAAATTTTACAAACGGAATGGTTTCTAAGAGACGTTCTCCATACTCTAGCAGGCGTTTTCCCAGCCAGTACGAAGATAACCAGCCTGTAAGTAAAATAATCAAGAGAACCGCTAAAATTCCTAGACCCGGGAATTTTAGCGGCATATATTGCCCTAATATATTTTCAACTATTGTAAAGATATTAATTACTACAAAACTAGTAATGGCAATTGGTACAATAACCACCAAGCCATTAAGAAAAAAACGCGAAAGCTGCTTCATAATCCACCCCTCTTTACAAATGAT
>JAJFUN010000006.1 GCA_021372375.1 Pelosinus sp.
AGCGGCGACCGGATACCAAAATGGAATCCATGGCTGCCTCGGGGGGGAGCGACTCCAACCAAGACCCCGTCGAACCGGAATAATCGGCAAAAAATAGTTTACTTTCCTAGCTGCTTAAGCCGGACAATGGGCCCGGCATCAAATGACCGGGATCAGCGTCAATTAAGCGAAGTCATGTTGTCGCTGCTGGCTAAAGCAAATTTTGAAGTAATTTTTCCTCCGGACATGAACAAGTTATGCTGCGGTATGCCTTTTGAAAGCAAAGGATTCTTTGAGCAAGCCGACAAGTTAAGTGCTGAACTAGAAAAGGTATTGCTTATCTGCACTCAAAACGGTAAATATCCCGTTCTATGCGACACAAGTCCTTGCGTATACCGGATGAAAAGGGTTATGGATAAGCGTCTGAAGATACTGGACACAGTTGAATTTATTCATGACTACCTGCTGGAGGTACTGGAAATTACAAAACTGCCGGAGTCTATAGCAATTCATGTAACCTGCAGTGCCACCAAAATGGGATTAGCCGGAAAGTTCCGTACCATTGGGGAACGCTGTGCCGCAAAGGTGATTATCCCAGATAAAGTGCATTGCTGTGGTTTTGCCGGTGATAAAGGTTTTGAAGTTCCTGAACTGAATGATTCTGCGCTGGAGCATTTAAAAGAAGCTCTGCCTAACGACTGTACCTGGGGATTCTCCAACAGCCGAACATGCGAACTTGGTTTGGCGGACCATAGTGGTATCAGTTACCAGTCAATTGCCTATCTAGTCGATTATTGCAGTACGGCAAAACAAAGATAAAATATTGGTGTATAAAGGAAATTGCTTTTTATCGAAGTAAAAATTCATTTATGAATAAGGTGGATAAATTCATATGGTATGATAAAAATACTATTACTACATTGGAATGGATTTTCTAAAAGTATTTCAAATAGGAGGAGAACTGTAAAATGATCAATCAAAAAATGCAGGATGGCATCAATGGTCAGATCCAAGCGGAGATGTATTCGGCCAATTTGTATTTGGCCATGTCCGCGTATTGCGAGAATAAAAATTTAAAAGGTTTTGCCAACTGGCTGCGTGTCCAGTACCAAGAGGAAACTTTTCACGCAACCTATTTATTGGATTATTTATTAAGCCGGGGCGGAAAAGTCCGTCTGCAAACCATTGACGCGCCCCCTGCTGAATTCGGCAGTATGAGCGATCTGTTTCAAAAAGTACTGGAACACGAACAAATGGTAACCGGATTGATTAATGGGCTTTATGAAGTGGCTGTTGCGGAAAAAGATGTTGCCACGCAAATCTTCCTGCAGTGGTATGTCAACGAGCAAGTGGAGGAAGAAGCTAACGTGTCGGAGATACTGGATAAATTGGTTTTATTGGGAGAGAAACCGTCGGAGCTTTTATATCTAGACAAGGAACTGGCGCTGAGAGTATTTGTTTTGCCTGCTGTTGCTAATACAACTAAAACGAAACAGGCATAGGCAACTTCATAGGCAAGAATATTCAATTCACACACTTTGGTCATGACCACCACTGGCAGTGGTGGTCATGACTAAAATTACGGGTATTACAGCTTAATATTTTGATAAATATCGAGGTTAATTTTAGTTTGGTGAGATTTTTTGCACCAAAACTGTCAATAAGATGGGGTATGTCAAATATGTGGTATGGCAAAAAATCAGTTTAATATTTGCAGGATATATTTTATTAATAGCAAATATATCAAATAATTAGTTAATTATTACTAATTAATAAAATATGAGAGAGCGAGGTTGATGGAATGAAAGAGGACATTAAGTTTTTTCGTTGCAGTGTTTGCGGTAATATTGTAGGTCAAATTAAAAATGGCGGAGGACAATTAGTCTGCTGTGGTAAATCAATGGAAAAACTGGAGGCTAATATCACTGATGCTGCTGTCGAAAAGCATGTTCCTGTTGCCGAGCGCAAAGATGGAAAATTATATGTTAAGGTTGGCAGTGTTGAACATCCTATGACTGAAGCTCATTATATTGAATGGATTGCCGTTACAGATGGTACAAGCACTCAGCGCATCTCTCTTTTGCCATCAGATAAGCCAGAGGCAATTTTCTGTGATAGGGAAAACGTGGAGATTTATGCTTATTGCAATCTTCATGGTCTTTGGAAAACTACTATTTAAATAAAAGGGAGAGTAAGCTATGAATTTAAAAGGAACAAAAACGGAAGCCAACCTTTTGGCTGCTTTTGCAGGCGAATCACAGGCAAGAAATAAATATACTTATTATGCGTCTAAAGCTCGTAAAGAAGGACTCAATCAGATCGCAGATCTTTTTGAAGAAACTGCAGGTAATGAAAAAGAACACGCAAAGATTTGGTTTAAGCTATTACATGATGGGATGCCTGATACGGAGGCCAATTTACTGGATGCAGCAGCAGGTGAACATGATGAATGGACAGACATGTATGCAGGTTTTGCGAAAACTGCTAAAGAGGAAGGTTTTGATAAAATTGCTTTTCTCTTTGGGGCAGTAGCGGCTATTGAAAAAGAGCATGAGGAAAGATACAAAAAACTGTTGGATAATTTAAAAAATGGTACTGCTTTCAAACGGGAAGAAAAGCAGTATTGGATATGCGCTAATTGTGGTCATGTTCACTATGGTTATGAAGCTCCTGAAAAATGTCCTGTTTGTGATCATCCCAAAGCTTATTTTGAAATCAAGTCTTCTAATTATTAATCGCACAATATAAGGCTAAAAGGCTCAACCTGTAGCCGGTGTTGCAGCAGGCATTAAATTTGCCAATTGGCTATCTGATTGGGCTTGCCCAACATGCGGAGTAGCCAAAGATCAATTCGAAAAAATTTAATGCAAGCAAACCTTAAAGATTCTTACCTTGTGATATGAGACAAGATAAGAATCTTTTATTGAAAATATTGCATTTCGGTAGGGCTATTGCTAAAAGGTTGGACGAGGTAAGAAGTTAGCTGGTAAGCGGCATGTTTGTGCACCTTTGTGAAGATGATTCCTGTACTCAACAGGGGCATCTTTTTTTTCTTGCCGTGATAGGCGATAACTGTGGTGACAGTTCCTTACAAGCTTAGTAGTAGGAACTGTTAGCAGAGGGCAAGGAAAAGAAAGGTATAAAGAATAATGTTGTTCTTGCACTTGCGCCAGATAAAGTTATCACTAAGGAGCTATTGCAAACTGTAATTTGGAAGCGAGTTGTTAACTACGATCATGCTAGTTGCTGGATAATTGTGTTCGAATTGAAAAAGATTGCCTAGGGTATCATGTTTTAATATTTAAAAAGAATTTAGAGATATTTTACTATTAATTTTAGAATTTTCCAAAAAAAAGAAGGATTTTTGGAAATAATGTCAAAATTTATTATTAAATTCAGTTTATTGTTTTATGGAGTTGTACAAGACTATGGAGTTGGGAGGAGAAATTTGTAATTAATATCGTGATTCAAATCACATTAAACAAATGAAATTTTTGCTAGAATTATATCAAATAATTTAAAAATGCTTTATACATAAAAGGAGGAGAAAAATATGTCAATGTTTTGTTATCAATGTCAAGAGACTGCTAAAGGTACTGGCTGCACCATACGTGGTGTATGTGGAAAAACGGCTGATGTTGCTAATCTTCAGGACTTGTTGATTTATACTCTTAAAGGAATTTCGGCATATACACTTGAGGCTCGTAAAGCTGGAATCGACACGCAGATTGCGGACAAGTTCATTATGGAGGGACTATTTGCTACCATTACTAATGCTAACTTTGATAAAGATTACTTTGTAGCGCTCATTAAGCAAGCATTATCATTACGTACAGAAGTTAAAAATGCTTTGGAAAAAGCAGGCATAGTGACAGAAGCCTCTCATGACAGCACGCTGTGGTTTGCGGATAATGCGGACGCTTTTGAAGAAAAGGCTGCAAAAGTAGGAATTTTGGCGACGGAAAACGAAGATGTTCGTTCACTCCGGGAGCTGCTTACTTATGGTGTAAAAGGAATGGCGGCTTATGCTGAGCACGCCTATACGTTAGGCAGCACGGATGACGCTGTTTTTGCTTTTATGCAAAAAGCGCTTGCGGCCACAACCAACGATAAGCTCAGCGCGGACGAATTGGTTGCTTTGGTGATGGAGTGCGGCAAATACGGTGTTGATGTTATGGCACTACTCGATAAAGCCAATACCAGCACCTATGGCAACCCGGAGATTACCAAAGTCAATATTGGTGTGAGAAATAATCCTGGTATTCTTATCAGCGGTCATGATTTAAAAGATCTGGAAGAATTACTTGAACAAACCCAGGGCACTGGTGTAGATGTATATACGCATGGCGAGATGTTGCCGGCGCATTACTATCCGGCTTTTAAAAAATATGGCAATTTTGCCGGTAATTACGGCAATGCTTGGTGGCTGCAGGACAAAGAATTTGAAACCTTTAACGGGCCAATATTGATGACTACAAACTGCTTGGTGCCGCCTAAGGCCAGCTATAAGGATCGTGTGTATGTGACTGGCGTAGTTGGTTTTGAAGGCTTGAAACAAATTGGTGAACGAAAAAATGGCAAACCAAAAGATTTTTCGGAGCTTATTGCTCACGCTAAAAAATGTTCATCGCCTAAGGCTATAGAACAGGGCGAGATAGTCGGGGGCTTTGCTCACAATCAGGTATTAGCTTTGGCGGATAAAGTTGTAGATGCAGTGAAAAGCGGCGCTATCAAACGTTTCTTTGTTATGGCTGGCTGTGATGGCCGTATGAAGAGCAGAGATTACTATGCTGAATTTGCAAAAGCACTACCGAAAGACACTGTCATACTGACCGCGGGCTGCGCTAAATATCGTTACAATAAGCTTCCGCTTGGTGACATCGGCGGAATTCCCCGTGTACTGGATGCCGGTCAATGTAACGACTCCTATTCGCTGGCAGTTATTGCATTGAAACTTAAAGAAGTCTTTGGGCTGGATGATGTAAATAAGCTGCCGATATCATACAATATCGCCTGGTATGAGCAAAAGGCTGTCATTGTACTCTTGGCGCTGTTATACCTTGGTGTAAAAAACATTCATCTTGGACCGACGCTGCCAGGTTTTCTTTCACCAAATGTAGCTAAGGTACTTGTGGAAAAATTTGGCATCAGCGGCATCGGTAGTCCTGAAGATGACATCAAAATGTTTATGGAATAAGTAACTGCTAGTATTCAATATAGTTTGGCATGAAATAAACGCAGGAAGGCGGAATTGGTATGAAAGGTTTTGTTGATAAGGATTCTTGTATTGGTTGTGGAGTATGTTCTGGAATCTGTCCCCAAATTTTCGAAATGGATGACGACGGAAAAGCCAAAGCATTAGATAAAGAAATTACAGATGATTTAGTTGAGAGTGCTAAAGATGCTGAAATGCAATGTCCCGTTAGTGCTATAAAAGTTGAATAATCGGCCGTCATGAACCGTTTATAACTTAAAAAAACAGGAAGCTCCGCAACAAGCTTTAAATAGGCTAACCTTGTTGCGGAGCTTAGTTGTTGTTATATGATATTACTTAATAGACAGAATAGGGGGATTTTATTTTAACTCTACAAGATTTACAATTTATCAAAAAATAAGTATGTGTGATGTAAATCATAGTAAGATACTTGAAATAGGGGTAATATAAAATTAAGAGTTGAGCACAGCAAGAGATAAGGAGGAAAAATCATGCTGCCTACAGGAGCCAATTTACAAAAAATCCATAATGGGAAAAAAACGTATGCCATCACACCACATTTACCAGGCGGGTTTATAAAACCGGAGGTGCTGGAGAAATATGCGCAGGTTGCCCGTAAGTATAAGGGGATATTAAAGCTAACATCAGCCCAGCGCATTATGATTACGGGGTTAAATGCGGAAGATATTGATAATATTTGGAATGAACTAGGAATGAAGCCAGCTATTGGTTTTGCCAATTGTGTCAGGAGTGTAAAAATTTGCCCGGGTGCAGCCTTTTGTAAACGCGGTAAGCAAGACAGCATAAAACTCGGCCTAGAATTAGATCGGCGGTACATAAAAAAAGAAATGCCATCCCGTATGAAAATTGGAGTTTCCGGGTGCCTGAATTCCTGCTCGGAAAGCGTTATTAAAGATGTTGGCGTTATCGGCACAGATGAGGGCTGGGATATTTATGTTGGCGGGAGCGCCGGATCCCATCCTAGGCTTGCTGATAAATTAATTACGGGGTTGAATTATGATGATGCACTCAGGATTATCGATATCATTGTGCGATACTACCAGAAAAATGCTGATATCGAGAGGATTGGTCAGTTTATTGAGCGAATTGGTTTTGAAAAATTTAAAAACGATGTTCTAGCAGAGTTTCAAAATAATGTTACCTGCGAAATGAGCGCAAAACCATATTCAGAAGGGGAAGAGATAATACCAAAGGCTGGCGCGCTGACTGAAGGCAACTTGGTTTTTGGTGACAGCATTGATGAAGACAGCGTTATCGCTGATATCATAAGGGTATATCCTCAGACAATTCCCGTTCTTAGGTCGTTTGGCATGGGGTGTCTAGGCTGTCCGTCCGCTACGGGTGAGGCACTGAAAAAGGCAGCCGATATTCATGGAATTGATAGTAATGAATTAGTTCAAGCATTAAATAAAACGCGTATGGAAGGTGAAAAGTAATGAGTGCATTTATTGGTCCGATTCATTATTGGCTATATGGGAAAATTAAATTAGTTAGCGAGCGGGAGGAATATATTTTTAATAAAGCATTTAAAATGTGCGCTTCTACTGCTGAAGAACTACGAGAACAGGTTTGGCAAACCTACGGTGCGCCGCTAGCTGATACTGATCTTGGCGAAATTATTGACCATGACAATATCCATGGCTGGCTGCAGCGTCAGATTAAGATTGTGGAATCCAGGGAAGCCGCTTTTATTAAAGAACTTTTGGATGCGTGCGGCAGTGAAACCAGGGAGCCTATTGAACAGGCCTTTTTCGAACATGGAAAAAAGACCGGTGGGATGGCACAGCTAGAGGGCAAATATGAGGTGAATACAGCGATAGGAATTTATAAAGCACTAAATGACTATTATCTGAATGGCATGCCTTGTGATCAAGGAGATAAGGTGGTGGCTGCAAAAACAGACAGTGTTATTTGGCAAGGTGCGTGCCTGCAGGAACCAAACTGGAAACGAACAGGGGTTAACACTAAGATAATGCTGGAGTTTTACCAGGGCTGGCTTAAAGGGTTTGTGGGCGGAATGAACAAAGAGTTTTGCTTCAGGCCAATAGAGTCCTCTGACGAGGGTGCTATTAGATACGAAATTTATAAGGAATGTTAATTTTTTAGTACAATATCGATTGGGAGGATGATGTAAATGGAAAATCAGATTAAAAATATTGAATTTAGTAAAGCGTTAGAATTAGCTAACTTGGTTGAATACCAGGAAGGTAAAGTTATCAGCGTTACCTTTGCACAAAATAATGCAGTCAGTATCACTTTATTTGCCTTTGGCAAAGGCGAGGGCATAAGTACTCACGCCGCATCAGGTGATGCTATGGTCTATATCCTGGACGGGAAGGCTGAAATTACAATAGGAAACGAAACAATTAATGCAGAAAAAGGACAGGTAGTTGTTATGCCGGCTAATATTCCCCATGGTCTGGTAGCAACAGATAATTTTAAAATGCTGCTTGTAGTTGTTAGAAAGTGATATAAAACCACCTGAGAATTAATAGTTCGGACTCAGGTGGTTTTATATACCCTGATTAACACCTCAAAAAAATGAGTCCGTAGCACGCTAAAAGGTGATACGGACTTATTTTTTATATCGAATAAGATATGGCATAGCAAAATAATATTGAAAATTATAGCACAATGTTTTAAAGTAAGCTGTGACATAGTGCGCATTTAAGATATTTGTAAGGTAATTTTAATATATTGAGTTATAATTATTTGTATAGAAATTGAGACTTGGGGGAACTTTCGGTGATAGATTCGATGACGCGTAGGGAAAGGAAAAAGCTGCAGGCTAAACAAATCATTATAAGTGCTGCGATTTCGTTATTTCAGCGAAAAGGCTTTGGGGATACCACCATTGCCGACATTATGAACGAAGCTGATTTTGGCATAGGTACTTTTTATAATTATTTTCAAGCTAAAGAGGAAATTTTAAAGTTTTT
>JAJFUN010000022.1 GCA_021372375.1 Pelosinus sp.
GGATACTAAGGGACGAAAGGGCGTTATGGTAGAAATGGCATGTTTATAAACCAGCTGCTGTTTTCCGTCGTTTTCAATAATGACTGTAAAATTATCAAACCCTTTCACGGCGCCGCGTAATTGAAATCCATTAACAAGGTAAATAACTACAGGCATATTTTCTTTGCGTACTTGATTTAAAAAACTATCTTGTAAATTAAGGACTTTCGTTGTCATGAATAAACCCTCCGTAAGATAAAGTTTAGTATTCTTCTTGCCTTATTCTACTTCCAGCAAAAACTTTCCTGCCACTTGACTGTAAAAACTTGCCACCATTTCCTCATAACTCTCGAAATTATTCACATCATACCAGGTAATATAAGGCATCTTGCGATACCACGTTAATTGCCGCTTGGCAAAATGCCGTGTGGCCTGCTTGATATTCTCGGCTGCTGCCGTGAGGTCTACTTCTCTTCTAAAATATGCCACCATTTCTTTATAGCCTATGCCCTGCATCGACTGGCACTCAGGCGAAATACCGTCCGCCAGCAGCCTCGCCACTTCCTCTTGGAGCCCCATTTCTATCATAGTATCCACACGCTGATTAATCCGTTGATAGAGTAGCTGCCGCTCCATATTTAGGCCAATTACCACCGCATCGTAGACCAGCGCATTTTCTGCTTTTTCCTGCGAAATATTTTCATTACCCATATGAAATACTTCGAGCGCCCGAATGACACGCCTAAGGTTATTGGGATGAAGCCTTTCGGCACTTTTATAATCGACCTTGGCCAGCATACTATGTACATAAAGATTGCCCTGCTCTTTGGCAAGACGCTCTAGACGTCTTCGAAATTCATCATCGCCAGCTGTTTGATTAAACTGATAACCTTCCAAGAGTGCTTTGACATAAAGACCTGTCCCCCCTGCTAAGATGGGGATTTTTCCTTTGTTATTAATAGCTGTAATATGCTCAGCGGCCAGCTTTTGAAAATCCGCTACACTAAATTCCTGCGTGGGCTCGAGAAAATCGATTAAATGATGTGAAATACCGTCTCTTTCGGCATAGCTAGGTTTTGCTGTGCCAATATCCATACCCTTATACACCAGCATCGAATCGCCGGAAATAATTTCAGTAGACAATTTTTGGGCTAAATCAATACTTGCATTGGTCTTTCCTACAGCCGTTGGGCCAATTATAACAATAAGCCTTTCCATTAATCTATACCCGCCTTATCCTTTATCGCAATCACCCCATAGCTAATCCTGCTGTATTTGCCGCCCACAATGGTATCAATCCCCAGGCGCTCAAATTCTCCGCTACCATGTGTTTCTTTTATGATAACTTTCTCTCTAGCCACAAGACAGGCACAACGGAGCGTCTCAACCGTCAGCGGCCGATTATCGGCCAAATATCTCATAGGTTTAAGATTTGAACTGCGCTCTATAGGCTGGCGAAACATGGGATCAAAATATACCACATCAAAACTACTTACAGGAAGCGCTTTTAAAAAGCCATGATAATCTATATTCTGCACTTGAATGCGCGTTAAGGCCTCACTGATGTACGCTTCTTTAGGCGCAAAATTTTTGAGACCCTCTTTAGTAATAAACGCAATCAAGGAAGAGGCCTCTAAGCCCACCACTCTTCCGCCGCTCCCAACAGCTAAACTTGCGACAATTGCATCTGTGCCAAGGCCAATCGTACAATCAAGTACTGACATCCCCGGTTTTAACCCCATTGCGGCAACCATATGGTCATGTTTACCATTTATAATATTTTTTATACGCAATTCCGCCATACTTAAATGGAAAAAGAAATCACCACCTGGCGTATGCACCACCGGCCCGTTTTTAGTCGCGATTAATACATTGGTAGCCTGATACCGTTCTTTGATGGCAACTAAAGACTGATTTTTCCGCGAAGCAAAGGGCATCTCAAAAGTTTGCGCCCATTTTTTTGCTTGTATCGTTTCAATTTCCGTAGCATGCTGTCCTGTTGTTACTACAAAGTTCATTCCATCACCCTTTTAAAAACATAGCACCCGAATACTTCACATTCTGCTGAAGACTGTTAAGATTATGTCCGTTTAAACATTTTGAACAAATCGGCCTGACTAAATTTAATAATGGCCGGTCTGCCGTGCGGACAGGTATAGGGCAGCCTGGTCGCACATAATTCGCCAATCAGCGTTTGAATCTGCCGCATATTAAGAGCTTCACCGGCCTTTATCGCCGCTCTGCAGGCAGCCACCTGGAGACACGCATGTCTAAGATCAGC
>JAJFUN010000077.1 GCA_021372375.1 Pelosinus sp.
GGCCTGCTACCTTGCTGTCTACGCTTAACCGCATGAGTTACCTCATACCGTCCAAGACTCGCTATGAATGGTTTGCTAAACCTTGTTCAGCGGGGTTCCCACCCGCTATATGATGCACCCTTCGCTTGGCGCACGGACAGGCACCTCGTCCCACTGAACAATAGCGGCGTAATGTTCTCTTATTCATAATAGAGGGACAAGGTGCCTGTCCCCCTCATTGCAAAATGGGGCTGTCGCACTAGTAATATTGCTAATGCAAACAGCCCCGTTTAACTGTAATCCCATCTGAAAGAACTCCCTCCGGCGCTTTGCGCCACCTCCCTCAGGGATGGAGGCTCTTAATTTTAGTCTCCCTCTTCGAGGGCAATGTCGCGTTTAGCGATAGGGGGAGGCTTTTTAAAAACACACTTAATGCAACAGCCCATTATTCTATAATACCTTCTGCAAAAAGGCTTGTGTTCTGGGATGCTTGGGGCTGGTGAAAATTCTCTCTGGTATATCTTCTTCCACAATCTCCCCATCATCCATAAAAATAACGCGGCCAGCAACCTCACGCGCAAAGGCCATTTCATGGGTTACTACAATCATAGTCATATGTTCCTCGGCCAGTTGGCGCATAGTTTTGAGCACTTCGCCGGTCAGTTCTGGATCAAGAGCTGAAGTAGGCTCGTCAAACAGCATAATATCCGGTTTCATCGCCAGCGCCCTTGCAATTGCCACCCGCTGCTTTTGTCCGCCTGACAGCCGGGCCGGATAGCGGTCTGACTTTTCAAGCAGCCCTACTTTACTCAGCAAATTTTTGGCTTCAGCGCTAATTGCTTCCCGGTTAGCCCCCTGTACAATAAGCGGGGCCTCGATTAAGTTTTCCAGTACAGTCAGATGAGGAAACAAGTTAAACTGCTGAAAAACCATACCCATTTTGCCGCAAATCCGTCTGGTCTCAGCTTCCGATACATACTGACTGCGCCCGTCAGTATCTGGTGAAACCAAGACCTCATCTTCAATGCGGATTACCCCCTTGTCAATGGTCTCGAGCCGGTTTAAGCAGCGCAAAAAAGTACTTTTTCCTGAACCGGATGGCCCAATAATCGCTACTACTTCGCCTTTTTCAACTTCCAGGGAAACCCCTTTTAATACTTCAATACTCCCAAACTTTTTATGAATATCTAGTGCCTGAATTATTTTCATACTTCTTCTCCTACTCATCATATGCAGCATAACGCTGCTCCAGCTTTTGAAAAATCCACGTAAGCACCAGTGTCATCGCCAGATAAAACACGGCTGCCACCAAAAACGGCGCAGTAGAAAAATCCCGCTGCACAATAGACCTGGCCGTACGTAATAAATCATTCATCGCCAGTACATAAATCAAGGAAGTATCCTTGACCAAGGTAATGGTTTCATTGCTGATTGGCGGCAATACACGGCGAATAACCTGCGGCAGGACAATGCGCCGCATAGTTTGAACATAATTCATGCCAAGCACTTTGGCGCTTTCATACTGACCACGATCAATGGACTCAATACCAGCGCGGAAAATCTCCGCAAAATACGCCGCATAGTTTAAAACAAACGCCAGTACCGCTGCCGGAAAGTCATCAAGCCGCACCCCAACATAGGGTAAGAGCGGCAAGGCAAAATAAACAAAAAGCAGCTGCAGCATTAAGGGCGTACCTCTAAGCAGCCAGATATATACCCCTACTGCGCCTTTCAAAATTTTATACCGTGAAATTCGCCCTAAAGCTAAGAGAAGTCCGAGCGGAAGTGCCAGAACAATGGTAACAAAAAACATTTTTAGGGTTACTACTGTGCCAGCCAGCATAGGGCCAATAATAGTGCTAATATACTCCATAAATTCTCTCCTATATTTTATCTAATAAAAAAGACGAGCGATGTGCTTAGGTTTGGCCTTTAGCCCATCGCTCAAACTAGTTATTTTACAATATCAGCACCAAACCATTTTTGTGAAATAGTAGCTGACGTTCCATCCTTTTTCATCTCGTCTAAAGACTTTTGTAATTTTCCTAACAGTTCCTTGTCATCTTTTCTCAAACCTACACCATATTCTTCCGCACCAAAATGATCGCTAAGCACTACATATTCGCCTGGTTTTTTAGCAATATAGTAGCGTCCGACAACCTCATCTACAACTACTGCTTCTATCCGGCCTGCCTTAAGATCCATAAGTGCTGCTACATTGTCACCGTATTTTTTAAGTTCCTTAAAGGACTTCATCACATCAGGTTCAGCTTCAATCGCTTCCACACTGCTGCTGCCATCCTGTGTGCCAATTACCTTGCCCGCCAGATCAGCTTTGGCTTTAACCGTTGAATTTGTGTTAACAACAATAATCTGGTGGTTTTCCATATAAGGCTTCGTAAAAGCAATATTTTCTTTACGTTTATCAGTAATCGTTAGACCGTTCCAGAGTACATCTACCCGTTTGCCGTTTAGTTCAGCTTCTTTACTGTTCCAGTCAATGGGTTTAAATTCAACTTCCATACCAATACGTTTAGCCGCTTCTTTCGCCATATCTACATCAAAACCGACAATATCATTTTTATCGTCGCGGAAACCCATTGGCGGAAAATTATCATCCAGCCCAATTACGATTTTCTTTTTACCTGCGCTGCCGCAGCCTGCCACCAATAAGCCTATAAGCAGCACTGCCAGTAATGCACCTATCCACTTTTTCAAGCTAATTCCCCCTTGTTTTAACTTCGCAGTACTATTTTACTTTAACGTGTTAAAATACAGAAGTGTGGAAAACTTAAAAAAATAGCTTTTATACATAGCTTATGGCACTTTACGCCGCTTTACTGTTGAAATCATAGTTTTTAAAAAATTTTTTAAGCTATGTAGCATATCAAGTGTACAAACTTTCCTTGCAACCAAAATAGGGGCTGTCGCACTAAGTACTTAGTGTAACGGCCCCTGTATTCAAGTCTTTTTTGGTAGGGGCAATCCCTCTGTGGTTGCCCGCGTAGAGGCGCCCTAACAAGAAGAAACTAATCTGTGGTACTAAGAAAAACAAACTTATAAACGATGCCATTCTTTATACCACAGAAGGTCTATTCACATCAGATCGTTTGTACGCGGGCAACCACGGAGGGATTGCCCCTACATTTAATACGCTAAAACATAGCTGACAGAAAAGCTGTACTAATAGCGCAATCTTTTCCCTTAGTGCGTCAGCCCCAATTTACCTTCTCCTAATTCCAGCGCTTTTCAATTGTCACGTTTTTAAAGTAATGCCCGATAATTTCTTCTGACTTTTTGCCAGCACCCGCTAATTGATATGCGCCCCATTGGCTCATCCCGACGCCATGACCATAACCTTTACCCGTAAAGATTACATTATCACCGGAAATCTCTACTTTATCAAGCAGCATGGACTTGAGCTTAGTGCCATCTAAAGCTACCCGAAAATCCGGACCGGCTACTTCGGTATTGCCATTAATCATTAGCGTCTGTGTACGCCCTGACGGCCCTTTTTGCCCAAGTGCTATTGTATTAACACCAGTTACTGTTTTTCCTATTTTCGCTGAGGCTTCCACGACTTGCTTCTTGCTAAATGTTGCTGTCCAATTTTTTACATCAGCCGGTGCACCATCATCAGGCGATGGCACTGATACAATGTAGGGCGGTTCCATTTCTTTATAATTCAGCCCTTCTTTAGCGGTAGCGGTTATCCCGCCGGCCGAAGCATGAAACCACGCATGAATAGGCTGTCCCTGATAAACAATAATCATACCGCGCGTCATAGTCACAGCCTGACGCACTGCATCATTAATGGCATTGGCATCATAGGCCTGAAACTCTTTGATATCTGTTGAGGCCTGAGTGCCTCGCTCTGGTACGCCGCCTTTATCGGCAATGGCCTGCACAGTAAACGTTCGGGCTAAAATAGCCTGCGCGGCCAGCGCTTCTACCGGCCAATTGTTTTTCATTTCTCCTGCGACAACCCCGGCAATATAATCTTCCATTTTCATCGTCTTTTTCTCGCCGTTTTGATGCATAAACACCAAAATGTCTGGTTCGACTCCCTGATTAGCCTGCGGCACTACCGGCGGCGGCGTGTCCTCCGGCTTTTGCTGCGGCGTATTTAACATTCCGCAGCCGATAAGACTTACGACAAAAAATAGAGCCATTAAAACAGCGATACCCTGTTTGCGAAAATGCATGTTTTTGCCTCCTTTGATTAGTCAGCGCAAATTAATTGCGAAGCTTCATTTACTAACCATAGTATGGCATTTGGCAGCTAACTCCATGCAGATTTTCCACACAATTTATGCAGCCGCCATTTATTTATCAACTTTAAATTTTGTCACCAAGCCATTCATTTTCTCAGACATATCCTTAAGATTATCTACTAAAGAAGTAATCTCATGCGCCGCCGAAGCCTGCTCTTGACAAACCGCAGCGATTTCCTGGGCGTTATGTGTATTGGTAACAGCTAATTCGTTATTCTGTGCAACCGCCGCCAAAGAATGCTGGCAAAGCGTAACTTGCTTGGCTGTTTCTTGAGTAATGGTACTGGCCTGCTGCTGAACGCCTTTAATAGCTTCGACAATTTTATCAAAGGCGATACCGCTATCCTGCGCAATTTTAGCTCCTGCTTCCGCCCGTGTCAGGCTCTCCTCCATAGCTGCTTCGGCGGAGAGCGAATGAGCTTCAATTTGCCTGATAATCCCGCTAATTTTTTGGGTAGCCTTAGTTGACTGTTCGGCTAGTTTTCGCACTTCATCTGCTACCACCGCAAACCCCCGCCCTGCTTCCCCTGCCCTTGCCGCCTCAATAGCCGCATTAAGCGCCAAGAGATTTGTCTGGTCAGCAATTTCATTAATCAGACAGGTAATTTGCCCGATTTCTTTAGTACTATCCCCTAAATCGCGAATGGTACCTGCTGATTTATCAACCAGAGACTTAATTGTGTGCATTTCATTAACTGTCTGTACAATTACTTTTTGCCCTGCTTCAGCACTAGCTAAACAGGTACTGGCCGAAACAGCTGTTTCATCCATGCTCTTATTAACAATTGTGGTAATTTCCACTAGCTGCTTTAAACCCTCTGCCGTTTTACGGGTATTTTTCCCCTGCATATCAATTTGCTCAGCCATAGTACCAACCGCCTGGGCAACCTGTATACTGCCGGCCCGCGACTGCTCTGAAGCTGCCGCTACTTGCTCAGCCGCTGTTTTGACCATCAGCGACGACTGTTTTACCATTTGAACAATTTTACATAAATGATCAGTCATGCCATTAAATGCTTTGGCTACCCGGCCAATTTCATTTCTTTGTTTATTATAAAGTTTATGGGTCAGATTACCTGCCGCCACAAGCTTGGCCCCATTGACCAACCCTTTTAGCGGCATTAACGCCTTGATGGTAAATAAAAGTCCCAATAGAACAAAGCCTGCTACAATAAGCAGCATAACAATAATACTGTGCTCAACCATGTCATATACCGGCTGCAAAGCTATTTCTTCCGGATAAGAAGTTACAATAATCCACTCGGAACCTGGAATAGGCCGATATGATACCAGGTATTTCTGCCCGCGCAAAACGCCGATAACACTGCCCAATTTCTTCTTGGCAGCCTCCTGATAAACTTCATCAGTAAGCGGCCGCTGCTCCAAAACTGCAGCAGTATCGGCCTGATAAAAAACAGGAACAGCCTGTTTATCAATAATGGCCGCTAAATAGCCTGGATTTTGCGATAATACCTGTTCCACCATAGAATTTATCTCAGAGGAAGCCGTATTTTGCCCGCCTTGTTTGGGGACGCCTGTTAATATGGAAAGATTGCTTTTTACCTGCAGGTAATAGCTTATATCACTGGCAATCCGTTCCGCTACTTTTTCATTTTTCTCAATAGCAGCTTGCGTCAAGCTATGCATGGTCTGATTGATAAAGTATCCGCCGGTAATCGCGAGTGGCATACTGCAGCACAGTACAATAAACAAAGTGGCGCGCACGGTCAGCGAAGAAAAGGAAGCGCTAAACACTAATTGATATTTCCGTCTATGTTTTATAAAAAAATGTAACCGTTTAATCATTTTATAACCTCCTACCTATGCTCTATCTACAGCGTAGCATATCAAAGAGCCCAATAATCGAATGTAAATAGGATTTAACATACCTTAACGCTCTTTTAATAAAACAAGGGGTGTATCAGCACAGGATAAAGCCTGTAGATACACCCCTTCGTTACCTCCTACTTACCGCACAGTACCTGCTCTTTTCTGAATAATCTTACCCGGAATAGCAAACAAGAGATTGAAAATCAGGATAGTAAAAATGAGCAGCGCGCCAATGCCATTGGCAACATCGAGACGGTCAGGCACCAACCCTACTGCCATGACATACCACATATGCACAGCTAAGGTTTCACCAGCTGCTGTCACGTCCAAATCCGGAAGCACCCGCGAAGCTGTCGTCCCGGCTGTAAAAATCAGGATGGCTGTTTCACCTAGCGCACGACCGGCTGTCAGCGTAATGCCTGTAATAATGCCTGGTATAGCGCTAGGTAGCACCACCCGCCAAATAGTCTGCCACTTGGTTGCCCCCAAGGCTAGACTGGCCTCCCGATAATAGGCTGGAACTGTTCTAATTGATTCTTCCGTCACACGAACTAATACCGGAAGATTTAAGAGCATTAAAGTCAGTGAGCCGCCGATAATACTAAAGCCCATCCCCAGCATGTTGACAAAGATAATCATGCCAAACAAACCTAAGACAATAGAAGGGACAGTTGCCAAACTTTCAGTACTCAAACGAATGATATTGGTCAGACGACTGGCTCTGGCGTATTCAGCCAGGTAAATTCCTGCCCCGATAGCGACTGGTATTGAAAATACTAGGGACAGAAACAAAATATAAAAAGAATTGAAAAACTGTGGTCCAACCCCGCCGCCTGCCTTCATGTCACTTGGCATGCCGGTAATGAACTCCCAGGACAGCACCGGTAGTCCCTTATACAGCATATAGGCTAAAAACGCCACGAGAATTCCCAGTATGATGAGCCCGGACAACCACATCAATAAAGTCGCAATTTTATCTGATAACTTAGCTGACATTACGCCACTCTCCTCTCCGCAATGCGGCGAATAATCAAAATCATTGCTAGTGACATGAGTAACAGTACCAAAGCCATTAAAAACAGCGAATTGCCCCACGCCGAGCCAAATGGCGTATTACCCATTTCCACCACAATTTCACTAGGCAGCGTAGATGTAGGCATAAATAATGATTTAGCAAGCTGCGGCGTATTGCCAATGACCATTTGTACCGCCATAGTTTCCCCGATGGCTCTGGCCATAGCTAAAATGATGGCTGTCAAAATTCCCGGCAGCGCGGCAGGCAGTATAACCCGCCATAAGGTCTGCCATCTGGTGGCTCCTAGCGCCAGCGAAGCTTCTTCTAAACTCTTCGGCACTGTCCGAATGGCATCTTCTGATATGCTAATAATCGTCGGCAAAATCATAATCGATAAAATAATGGCTGCCGCCAAGAGCCCAAACCCACTGCTGACATGAAAGTACTCACGGATAAAAGGCACTAAAATCGTAAGTCCGACAAAACCGTAAACTACCGAAGGAATGGCTACATACAAATCAGTCGCCGGACGCATAATCTCTCTTAGCCAGCTTGGCGCAATCTTGGCCATAAACATGGCTCCAGCAAGTCCTAACGGTGCACCAAACAGTATAGCTAAAAAAGTAGCCAATATCGAGCCGGAAATAAAGCTGAATGCACCATAATGTCCGTCCATCGGATCCCATTTGCTAGAAAAGAAAAATTCCATAGGGCTGACCTCGGTAAAGGTCAATAGTCCCTGCTGTCCGACAAACACGATAATGGATAAAATAATAACCGCCATAAAAAACGCGCTAGTAATAAACAAATACCGGACATAACGATCGTATACAAGTGTCATATTATGTTCTTCTTTTCTTATCTCAATGCACTTTTCTACTAATTCCATTTTTCACATCTCCTGCGAGTTTAATTCTTACTTAAGCTAAATTATAGAGAAATTGCGCTGGTTTAGTGTTAATGAAATGTTAAGGTTCTGTTAAAATTCAGAGCTAACTTTGTCTAAGCATCCGTTGATAAAAATGAGGGGTTGTCTCACTGAGACAACCCCTCATTCATGTATATCATACTATTTTTTCATCTTGGTCATCGGAATGAAGCCATTCTTCTCAACATACGCTTCCTGGAAATCCTTGCTCATTACATAATCAAGGAAGGCCTTTACTGCACCAGTGGCTTCGCCTTTTGTAAACATATGTTCATAGGCAAACACTGGATATTTACCACCTATTACTGCATCAGGCGTATATTTTTCCCCATTGTAAGCAAGCGCTTTAACCGTGCTGTCTACATAGGCAGCATCTACATAACCAATTGCGCCAGGTGTGCTGGCAATAGCCGAACGAACAGCTCCGTTGGAATCCTGAATAACTGCGTTATCGGTAAAATTAGCGTTTTTAAGCACAACTTCACTAATGGTAGCACGCGAACCGGAAGACTTAGCGCGATGTACAATGGTAATTTTCTCATCCTTACCGCCAACATCTTTCCAGTTGGTGATTTTGCCTGTCATGATATCAACATATTGCTGCTGAGTAAGGCTGTCAACCGATACATCTGGATTAGTAATAAACACAAACGGTGCTACAGCAACCTGATGATCAACAAGCCCTTTATCTTTATATTCGGCAGTTACTGCCACATCAGAGTTACCAATATTTACTGAACCTGCCGCTACCTGATTAAGACCGGTAAAAGATCCGCCGCCAGCAATATTGACTGTTACTTTGGCATTCTTTTTCTGGAATTCTTCCTGTGCTGGTTTTAAGAGCGGCAGCAGAGCCGTAGAACCGGAAGCCGTAACTGTTCCCTGTACCTCACTAGGCGCCGCTGATTTGGCATCATCTTTTTTAGCACCGCCGCAGCCTGCGAGCAAACTTACACCCATAACTACCGCCAAACCGGCAACTATTATTTTAGAATTAAAGCTTTTCACTTGTAATAACCTCCCATAATTTGTTTGTTTAATACAATTAAAATTTTATACTAATACCGTCCACATTGTGTTAAGGGTATGTTATGGTTATGTTAATTTTAAAAAATGTCCATTTCTCGCGAAAGCCTGTATCTAATTCCCCTCATGAAAGTAATGTCATCAGGCTATCATGGAATAAAATATAAGATAAATATAATTAAAGGCGGGATTTCTTCCATCGTAGGGGCAATCCCTCCGTGGTTGCCCGCGTACAAATGCTCTATTACGAATAACTTTCTGTGGTATTAAGAAAGGCATTTCTTATAAGTTTGTTTTTCTTAGTTCCACAGATTAGTTTCTTCTTGTTAGAGCGCCTCTACGCGGGCAACCACGGAGGGATTGCCCCTACGAAAGCAAAAAGAGAAATGTCAAGGGGACGGATTTATCGACACGCTTAGTGTCGACACCCCCGTCCCCTTTGACATATTTTTGAAAATCCGCTAATCTCTTAATACGAAATTCATGTATAGCAATTATCACGGTAGGCTTTCCTTTTGATACTAAAGAAACATTGGTTCCCTGGAGATTAGGCAAATTTAACAAAGGTGCCGCTTCTCCTGCCTTTACTTGAGCATATTCATTGGTAATTGGTGCTGGCGAAGCAATTGCATGTCCTTCCCAACTAAAAAAAGCACCCAGCATAAGCGTTCCAATCAGCAAATATCTGCTTATTGTTTTTTGCATAGAGGTATATTTCTCCTTTAAGATTACTTTTAGTATCTGTTCTTTATTATTTGGCAAATAATACATTTATCCTGCAAATTACCTTATGATATAAAGATTTACAAAAACAGAGAGCAGGCTACGCGCCTGCTCCTGCTAAATGCTTTTCTATTATATCGCTATGTCCTCCTTATCGCCCGGCATTAAATGACCATAAACATCATAAGTAATCCCTATGCTTGAATGCCCTAAAAACTCTGATAATGCTTTTATATTAACATTCCTTTTTGCAAAGGGAATCGCTGGAGACGGTTTCATTTGAGTCTGCTGGAAATATTAATCCCCTGATTAAGCTATTGCAATTACACTCTGACTAATTCCAGTTAGCCTTGCAATCTGAATTTATTTCTCTCTACTTTTTCCATGTTCTTCAGTTCAGCGACTCAAAGTGATCCGTCCACATTGTGTTTATATCTGGTTACAATATCCATCTATTGATTGTATCATTCCTACCCCCGCCTTTATTTTTGCTTCAATTTTCCCCGTCACGGTAATTAGAACAGTACCATCTATATCCTTTACTAAATCAATACTACCTCTTAACTTATTAGTATTTGATTTTATCATGATCTCTCTTATGTCGAAAAAATCCAGATGGACTATAACTGTATTATGACCTAATGATGCCCATTTTTTAGGCGGCTTATCTGCAAAATATGGCATATCAAAAATGAGTGATACCCTATCTCCTTCATCATGAATTTTTATTTCTGATATATCCACATCTACAAGCTGGGGAACTTCAGTATACAGATTTTTAATAAACATATTTTTTTCTACGCTCTCATGCCACATATAAACACCTCGCAAGTTATTCATTAATAGGAGAAGAATCTCAAGAGCTCCCGTTTGAGTCTACAGGAATATGAATCCCCTGATTAAGCTCTTGAAATTACACTCTGACGAATTCCAGTTAACCTTGCAATTTGACGAGTAGGTACTTTTTAGTTAATTTAATTCCCCTTGCTCATCTTAGATTTTATATAAATCTGAATATGTCTATACCAATCAGCGCGTTGCGCTTTAATCAAAGACAGTGCTTCAGTCAATGTAATTCCTTTTAAGTTTGATAGTTTTTCGTAATGAATTCGTTGATTTGTCAACCATATGTATGCTAAAGACTCGCCACAACTTGCCGCAATCATCTCATCACAGTTACCGTCTTTTGATACCTTGATTAGAATATCAATTGTGTCCCCAAATCACCCATAATATTATATTACCAATGGTACGGTTCCCCGTATCAGCTATAACAGCGAAACAGAGCAATGAGTCGTACTGCCCTCATTGCCCTGCAAGCAATCAGGAGAACAGTGATGTTGTTTCGTTTTTTCAGTAAACACTGTCGCTATCCCCACGTTTCTCACAAATAATTAAATAGTTCATGACTGAACACCAAACAGTTTTTAGTTCTGATAACTTTCCCAAATATCAACGAATAATTCATTCCCACAACGCAGGTATATGTCAAATATTTCCTTTGTTAAATCTTTTACTTCGTCATCATCCGTCTCTATTAAAAATTTGAAGATAGATCTTAAATCATCACGATCGTAATCTGGTACAAATTTAATGACTACTTTTCTAAATATACGAGAAATATATCTAGCCGACTCTATTCTATCTCCGACATCCTTTAATTTATCCAATACTTCAAATAATGAGTGTGTCCCATATGGTTCTTCCATGAAATTAGCCGCAGCCTCTAACCATTGCGCAGCATCAGAGTTAATTTCATCAAGATAGTAAGCCAGTCTAACTATATCTGGAACAATTTTAGCTAAATCTATTTTTATGGTCTTTGCAAGAAATGCGTCATTATAAATCTTTCTCCAAAAATCAATTACCCTTCTTTTTCTGTCTTCTTTCAATGAAATATCGGCATCTCTTTTAGACCAGAAATACCAAATTACGTTATGAATATCAGATGTCGAACCATTATCAACAAAATCAAAAAATAATTCTGTTGCATTTGTATTTTTGTCAAAGCCATAGAAATAGCTAGTAGCTAAGTGGTTCGCTAATACTTTCCTATCAGATTCATCAGTCAAATCGAAGATTGCCCGCCTATAAAGCGCCTCCATCTCTTTAAATATATCGGCATATACAGTTGATGTATGGAGATACCCAGAGGAAAATAGATTTCTCAACTTTTGATCTCCTGCTATTATAAACTTCGTTCTCTCATTAGCCCATTCTTTATCAAGATAATAAAATTGAGGTAAATAATATCCCAACACAATATAAACATCAATATTTTGTCTTGAAAAACACTCATCAAAAACTTGCTTGACTTCAACACTCCATCGAATGGTCCTCATATCTGCCTTATTTAATCGGGCTTGCCGGAGTGCCGTATAGAGGAGTGCAGTCAAAAGTTTTCCCCATAGTGAATTTAGAACATGAGTTAAAGGATCATTAGAAATTTCTTCAGATTTATTATCAAGCCTTTTTGCAAAAGACAAGAGTAAGCTGTTTATATCATCATTGAACTCAGCTGGTATAGCCCTTTTATCATCTCTAGTCCCACTCTCGATTAAATCACATACTATCCTAATAATCCACTCATGGTTGGCGGCCCAATCTCGATCGTCACTCAGCGTATACTTATCAGACCAAAATTCTTCTTTCTCCGTATATTGTTTAAGAAAAAATAAAACATTTCCCCAGCTTACACTCCTGTTCTCGTTCCAAGCCGAATTTATACCGGACAGAAAGTTGTAAATGTGCAAAAATCCAGTCCCTAAAAAAGGAGATAAATCGTCCGAAAACTTTTCTGGATACTGTTTTGCAACACTTTGCAATGTTTGAGCTAATGCTGATACCGTAGGACCTTTCCACCAATCTTTAGTTTTAAAATGTTGGAGAAAGTCAGCCAATTCCCGATTTGGCATTGATAAAACTTCTTTGATAGTTAAGGGGGATTCCCCGCCACCCCAACGAGTCTCGATCTTCCCCATAGCAGGATGAAGGGAAACATCCCACCCAGTAAGCTTTTTCAATTCGTTATATCTAAAAAGAAATTCTGGAAATTGTTTTAAAGCTTCACATCTTTCTTGTTTCCAAATAGCAATATATCGTTCATCTTTTTCTCCGTCGCTAGTCCAGATATACTTAGGACCACGATCAATAAGTTTAAGTAGTACATCTCGATTATTATCTGATATACTAGTTAGTTTAATTAAAACATGTCGCAACTCATCTTCTACATAATGCGAATCAAAAATTTTATTGGATAATGGTGAGTTGATGAATTCCCAGAAGGTATTTTGGAATTGCATACCTGTTATACCAATTACATATAATGATATTTTAGTAAAGAACGTAAAATTATTATTATTGATATATTCACGTAATAGCATCTCTATATCGGTGTGTTTATCTTTTGACATCTCTAAGAGAAGTGATTTTAGAATTTGAGTCATGATTTCTAAAGAATCATGATTGTAATGATCCTCATCTTTATCATAAAATGATTGTAATGATCCGTTACTATATAGATTGTTATATAAAGCCCATAAATATTTCTCGTGTATTTCTGGTTTATAACAGCCAGGAAATGTTGTGGTAATAAAACGTGAAAGGTCCGCAACAAATGCTTCCTCACCATTTTTATCTAATGATATTTCATATTTTTGTTCGCGATCATCTATCTTCCCAGTAATTACAATGATATAATTCTCCGAAAGACTGTGAAGTTCGACATCAAATAACCTATCACCTAAAATTATACTTCTAGAAGATATTCTTAATTCTAGCAATTTTTGAACTTTAAGAGATAACTTTCGTAATACATTTATGGAGCATTTCTTAGCAATTAGAATTGAATTTTTCTTGAAAAATTCATTAATCCAGTAACTATCACCTCTAAACCGATATGTTTTATCTGAAGGAAAAATTTCTGTAATTATATCAATAAGTCTCTCTGCTTTTAATGTAGAATCTTTATAATCAGTTTCCAATAAATTCGGAACAAGTCCCCTGGTAAGTTCCGAGACGATTAAAGTATTATCAAAACGAGAACGAAGCCAAATCGTTATTATATCAAGAAAATCAACTGAATAATGAGTCGTAGGTATATGACAAAGTATTTTCGTAAAATACCACCAAATACGATAGTTATTGAGCTGCTCTTTATCTTGGCAATAATAAGTAACTTCTTGCATAATCGATAGTAGCTCGGAAGCATACCCCTGCTCACAATCACCTTTTTTTACTTGTTCAGCTATTCTCTCAAGATAAGGAAGTACAACCCATTCAGGTATCGTATAATGACTTTCCTTTTTTGCACGTTCTGGACTAGGCGCATTTTCTGGAGAAAAAAAGCCAGCCTTCTTCAGATGTAAAAACCATTTCACGTTTGACACTTTCTTAAAAAAGTAATTTGCGCTTGCTTCGTCGTTACAAATACGATCAAGCACAGCTTGTTCTTTATTGTCTAATTCGTAAATATGACACATCTCAGATAACCTCGTCTATCATTTTTTTACTTTCAATAAAGAATGGATTGCGTGCAATGGGGGCAAGTATCTGCGCCCAGTTGTGGACAACATTTACTAATCCTTCATATCCATTCTTGTCAATCAAATATGGTATTAGCTCAACATTTAGATCGTGATAGTATTTTTTATTTAACTCACATAGCTCTTTCTCAGTACTAAAAATGGAATATAGGTAGTAATGCTCATTTTGTATTCTTTGTCCTCTATGTGCTGCGTTAACAATAAAGTCCAGTATCTCATATTCCTCAAGACCATAGCCGATAAACAGTACGGTAAATTTTGCAAACATTTCTTCAAGTAATGTTTGCAACTTAGAATCTCTTCCATAACGCTTCATATAATCTTGTACTGTTACTATCCTACTTCCTCGATACTTTACACTACCATGAATATGTAATACATTACCTGGCTCAAGAAGCTTTGAAACTAGCATCTCTTCCTCAAGAAAAAATACCTTTTGCTTAATGATCTTATTTTGTTGCGGATTATCTTGACTACCAGGACTTATTTCCATGGCATTTTCTTCTGCTACTTTATCCAAGCAATCATCATAGTTTGTAGTTACATAAACGGCGTTAAAAGAATAGAGATCCTTGTAAATTCCACAATCACTTATTCTATCGGGACGTAAAAATACAACGTCATCTGGAAATGGAATATCATTTTCTCGGAGTATTATTTCACATAAAGATAATGTTTTTCTAGGATCAAAGCTTTTAAGCTTTTCACAAATATAATAATTTACTAGTTTATTTTTTCTTAAAAACTCTACTTTTTTATCAGCATAAGTTTTCCATGAACTATAGCCCATAAGCCGTGATACTCCTGCCCCTACAAAGACTATCAGTTTTCCATCACGAGCAGCCTTTAATATAGGAGGATACTCATTAAGGTCTGGAATTTCTTTATAATTAGTCATAATGTACCCCATTAATCAGTTTTTTTAACTGGTTCCCAGTAAATTAGTCTAATTGATTTCTTTCGATAAAAAAAATAAAAAATCCTGTTAAATAATGTAATTAATTATAAGTGCGATATTTTTAGCCGTTAGAGATGATACGGTTCACCCTGACTAATCTTAAACAGAATATAGCCTCAATGTCCTTTACGCCAACAAAAGCTTGACGCATGGAAATGTTAAAGACTTTCTATTTTTCTGCAAAAAGCAGGCTATGCGCCTGCTCCTGCCAAATGCTTCTCTATTGTATTCGCTATATCTTCCTTATCTCCCGGCATTAAGTGACCGTACACATCATAAGTAATCCCTATATTTGAATGGCCTAAAAACTCTGATAATGCTTTTATATTGGCTTTCTTAGATATGCATATACTAGCGAACGTATGCCTCAAATCATGGAAAGTTCTGTGCTCTATTTTACTTTTTCTAATAACTAACCTAAATTGTGCATCTATACAATTTAAGTTTAATATTTTCCCGGATTCCGCAGAAAAGACTAGATTATTATTCTGGTAGGCATCTCCTAACTTCAATTTATTTCCTGCCAATCTGGCTTTTTGCCGCTTCAATTCAGCAATCACACTATCACCTATGGGAATATCTCTAACAGCTTTTGGTGTCTTCGTACTGCCGATAATATACTTTTTATTTTCCCTATCATATTTCACACTATGCCTAATATGAATTATTTTGTTCTTTAGGTCTACATCTCCCCAAGACAAAGCGGTTATTTCCCCTTTCCTAGCTCCTATAAATCCAGATTTTCACCATCGTAGGGGCAATCCCTCCGTGGTTGCCCGCGCACAAATGCTCTATTGCAAATAACTTTCTGTGGTATTAAGAAAGGCATTGCTTTAAGTTTGTTTTTTCTTAGTTCCACAGAATAGTTTTTTTGTTAAAACACCTCTACGTGGCACCTGATGGACGGGTAATAAGGGAGAGAATATGCATAGAATATAAGCAATGGCCTGGGTTATATTATTAATAAAAAAACAGGGAGCCAAGATGAAAAAAGACAATATTACGGATTGCTTAGACAGGCCCTTTCGTAAAACAATTCGTCTAAAGGACTTCGACTATTCGCAAGCGGGTTCTTATTTTATCACTATTTGCACTAACAATCGATTTCATTTATTTGGCGAGGTTTGCAACAAAGCAAACGCCATTCCGCGAATGGTATTAAATAGTGCTGGAGAAATGATTCAGGATGTTTTGATAGGATTGCCCAGATATTATAATGGGATTAATATTGACAAATTTCAAATTATGCCTAATCACATTCATTACATTGTTTGGATTAGAAATTATAATATGGCAAATAAGAATACGGGTTTGTCGGATATTATACATGGTTTTAAAACATTCACAACAAAAAAATATATCGACGGTGTTAATCAAAATAAATGGAGGCCTTTTCAAAAAAAGCTATGGCAACGTAATTATTATGAACACATTATTCGGGATGAAGAAGATTATCAGAATATTTCGGAGTACATATTGAACAACCTAATTCAGTGGCAGAAGGATGAATATTAAGGAGGGGCAGGCAATCCAGTGAGAGTTATAAATGAAAGTAAGATAGGGATCTTGTTTTGCAAAATATTCTCTTGATCCATTGTAGGGGCAATCCCTCCGTGGTTGCCCGCGTAGAGGCGCTCTAACAAGAAGAAAC
>JAJFUN010000089.1 GCA_021372375.1 Pelosinus sp.
TCGGCTATAATTATGGGGCTAAAAGTTATATGCGGGTTCTTGAGGCGCTGCGCTTGGGGGCGGGGGCAGCAACAATCGTAACTACTGCTGGTTTTGTCGTTGTGGAGCTGTTTCATGAGCAGATTATCCTGCTCTTTAATAATAATGCTGAATTGGTGTCAACAGGGTCAATAGGACTGCGTATCATGCTGCTTATGTTGCCGATAATTGGTTTTCAGGTTATTGGTTCCAATTACTTTCAGGCTACCGGACGAGCCGGAATCGCAGCTTTTACTACGCTCTCTAGACAAATCATTTTGCTTATTCCCTTACTCCTCATTTTGCCGCACTTTTTTGGCTTAGAAGGAGTATGGTGGGCCATGCCGCTATCGGATCTTGGTTCAGCATTGATCACCGGTTTTTTTGTATTGCGTGAAGTTAAAAAATTGCGTTATACGAACAATTTTTAAAAAACTATAGCCTTGGTCAGATTTTTCCGATATAATATTGCAGGTTGCTTTTTAGAATTATAATAAGATATGAGGGTGGAAGTTAATGAGCAATATATATGATGTAGCCATTATTGGCGGTGGGCCGGCGGCTATTTTTGCTGCTTACGAGTTAGTAGTAAAAAATGCCGATGCCAAGATTATTATGATTGAGGCCGGACATGATATTTATAAACGAACTTGCCCTATTGCGGAAAAGAAGGTAGAACGCTGCGTGGGCTGCAAACCGTGCAGCATTATGCGGGGGTTTGGCGGCGCTGGCGCGTTTTCTGACGGGAAATATAATTTTACTACTGAGTTTGGCGGGTGGCTGAATGAGTACCTGCCTGAGCGGGAAGTTTGGCAGCTGATTGATTATATAGATGAGATTAATCTAAAGTATGGTGCGCCAAAAGAGTTTTTCACAACCAAAAACAGTGATATCGGCCGCAAAGCCTTAACCTACGATCTGCATTTGCTGGGCGCCAAGGTAAGACATTTGGGGACTGAGAATAATCTGCAGATTATGAAGGATATTTACGAGTTTTTAAAAGATAAGATTACAATTGTCTTTGAAACCGCGGTTACCACGATAAAAAAAGAACAGGATGGTTTTGTCCTAGAGACTGATAGCAAGCTGGGAAGGGTAGCGTGTCAGTATCTCATTGCTGCACCCGGCCGGGCTGGGTCGGAATGGTTTGCCAAGGAGTGCAAGGAGCTGGGGTTATCCCGCTTTAACAATCAGGTTGATGTCGGGGTGCGGGTAGAAATTCCATCCGAGGTTTTTCAGCATATTACGGATGAAGTATATGAAGCCAAACTGGTGTATCGGACCAAGCAGTATGGGGATTTGGTGCGTACCTTTTGTATGAATCCCAAGGGGTATGTTGTCGCTGAAAATACCGATGGCATTATTACTGTTAATGGGCATAGCTACCGGGATGAAAAAATGCACAGCAAGAATACCAACTTTGCACTACTTGTAAGCAATCGCTTTACCGAACCCTTTAATGAGCCGCATCAGTACGGCAAGCGTATTGCATCCTTTTCCAATTTGTTGAGTGGCGGCGTGCTGGTACAGCGGTTTGGCGATTTGATCAAAGGCCGCCGTACTAATGCACATCGTTTGGAGCAAAGCTTTACCAAACCAACCTTAAAGGCAACACCCGGGGATTTGAGTCTGGTTCTGCCCAAGCGTCATTTAGATAATATTATTGAAATGATTTACGCGCTCAATAAAATTGCTCCAGGCATGGCGAATGATGATACGTTGTTATATGGGGTAGAAGTCAAGTTCTATAGCTCGCGCTTGCAGCTGTCTGACAAGCTGGAAACCGAGATACCCAATATGTTTGCTATTGGCGACGGAGCCGGGATTACGCGTGGGTTATCCCAAGCCAGCGCATCAGGCGTGCATGTGGCAAGGATTATTAAAGATCGGCTTGCAGCAAAGGTGTAATCCGCTTCGAATAAATTTAATATGCGAAAAAGGCTGCCAAGTTGGCAGCCTTTTTGGTTGATTTTGTAAAGGTCCCCTATGTTAGAGGGGATCTTGGCTTATGACGGGGTGCTACCAGGAGATTTGCAATGGCGGCAGGAATTTTGGAAATATAGACGAATATATAATTTTTGGTTGTTTTAGTATGCATAATTATGCGTTGTGGTGGGGGATATACAATGGTTTGTAATCGACAAGTTGGATTTTATATGGTAATGGGCTTTATACTGGTTGGGTTTCCCACCTGGATTTTGACCTTGGCGGCAATCTGTTTTTTGGCTGGCGGAGTGCTTCATGCCTGGCTGGTCTGGGCCGCGGGGGCTGCTGCGCTGGCTAGCGGTTTTGCGGCAGCAAGGCATTATTTTCGGGAGGAAGCCGCAAAATTTTTCGTGCTGACCAGTATAACCACGCTGCTTATTTTTGGCGTATTCTTTAATATTGCGGGTGATTTTTATGATATGTCCTTTGACGGTGAGGTCTATCATCAGGAAGCAGTCATTAAGCTGGTTCATAACTGGAATCCTTTTCAGGAGCAGCTCATAAAGGTTGAGGCCGATTCACCTGATTTACTAAATCACTATGCGAAAGGTCCGTGGATTTATGAGGCGGCCTTATATAAAGCAACCTCAGCGATAGAAAATACAAAAGTATTTAATTTTTTGCTGCTTTCCGCCGCATTTTGTTTTACGCTGGCGGCACTGAAATCACAGTCCAAAATTAAATATCCAGCCCTTTTTAGCGTGCTGCTAACCTTGAATCCGGTTATGGTATATCAAACACTGAGTTTTTATATTGACGGACAGCTGGGTTCGCTGCTGCTGTGTTTTCTTGCTTTAGCGTTTATGATTACGCAGCGGCGGGATAGTTATCTTTATATTGGGCTTGTTATGACAATTGTGCTGCTTGCTAATGTAAAATTTACCGGTGTAGTATATGCTGTTTGCGGCGGTGGACTATTAATTTCGTGGCTATGGAGTCTCCAGCAGCGCAGCCGGATTTTTCCCGTTATTAAAACAGGGCTTATCGGGTTATTGCTGGCTGTTTGTCTGGCTGGTTTTAATCCGTATGTTACCAATACGCTGTATTATGGCCATCCCTTTTATCCACTGTATGGGGCAGGGACGAATAATATGGATATAATGACAAGCAATTCGCCCAAAAGTTTTTTTATAATGAACCGTTATGAAAAATTATTCTATGCCGCATTTTCTAAAAGCGAAAATGCCGTAGAACTTGACTTGCCGCAGCTCAAAGTGCCGTTTACCTATGAAAAGCGAGAGGTTGAGTTTTTCCTTACTGCTACGGATACGCGAATCGGCGGGTTTGGTCCTTTGTTTGGCGGCTTGTTGATATTTTCGGCACTATTGTTCCTGGTACTTTGGAGACGGCAGCGGCAAAGGGGACTCTATGCGGTAGCAGTTGCCAGTACAATCTTTTTATCCGCTATTGTCAATCCGGAAGCCTGGTGGGCGCGGTATGCTCCGCAGCTATGGGCTATTCCCATTGTGGCGGCCATAGGGGCACTTTCGGTACGGCAAGGGTATATCAGGCTGGGCGGCTGGGTTATGGCAGCGCTGTTAACCTTTAATATTGTATTGGTGACGGTGCCGTATGCGGTTGGCAATTATTATGCCTCCGCAGCGTGGGGTGAGGTGCTGGATGAATTAAAAGCCGTTAATGAGCCATTTTCTATTTACTTTGGTGAATTTCGTTCCAAGCGTACGCAGCTGCATGAGCGCGGCATTGAATATGTTGAAGTCAGGTATAATCATCACTTGCCAAACGGCGGCATTGACATAGAGCCTATTGACTGGAATTTGCCGGTCATGCGCGATAATTGCATTGATGCTGTGCGTGATACACCGATTTATAAGTGGTTTTTTGCTCCGCAATGAAAAAATGAGACAGGAAGCGTTTTTCCTGTCTCATTTTTCATTGCATAAGTTCTAAAAATTTTTTGGCAAGGTCGGGATCAAACTGGGTGCCGGCGCATTTTTCAATTTCCTGTAAGGCGTTGCTGACAGGCATAGCGCTGCGGTAAGGGTGGTCACTGGTCATAGTGTCAAAGGCTTCAACGATGGATAGGAGGCGGCACTCCAGCGGAATTTGTTCTTCTTTTAAGCCTAAGGGGTAACCTTGTCCGTTCCACCATTCGTGATGCTTGTTGATTAAATCGGCGATAGGCATAAGTGAAGGGGTGACGCGGGCAATCTTGTAGCCAATGCTGCTGTGCTTTTTGATTTCACTCAGTTCTTCAGGCGTCAGCCGGCCCTGTTTGCTGAGAATTTGGTGCGGGATACCTATTTTGCCGATATCGTGAAATGTAGCCAGCCACTTTAGTTCCTGAATGGTTTGGGCGGAAAGGCCGCAGGCTCTTGCAAATTTTTCTATTAGCTGCTGCATATTGGCAAAGTGGTCGCGGGCAGTAGTATCATGTTCTTGTAAGATAATAAGGATTGCTTGCAAAAATAACTCGCGGGCTTCTTTGCTGCGGTTTGTTTTATCGCAATACATGGCATAATCGGCTTGGTAAAACAGCTCCTGGAGTTTGCTGTCTGGTTTTTCACTAATCGCCAGGCCCATAGAAATATTGATAGGTAAAGCGGGATTAGCTTTATTATAGACGGCTTCACTTTCCTGCAGAGCATCAGCGGCAGACTGCATTTGCCGGAGCGAGGTGTTTTTGAAAAAGATGATAAATTCACTGCTGCCGATACGGGAAATGCTGACCGCGGCGGTAAAGGACTTTTTCAGCAGGCTGATAGTGCTGGATAGTGCTTTGGCATGATTTACTATATCACTAGGCAGCTTTAGGTATTCGGCATCACACACTATAACGCCGACCGGGAAATCGCGTGTATCCTGCAGGCGCTCAAGCTGAAGTTCAAAAAAGGTTCGGTTGGTTAAGCCGGTTGTCTTGTCGTAGAGACTGAGCTGGTTTAATTTCTCAATATTTTGCTGCTGTACAGTAATATTTTGGCTTAGCGCAAGGTTACACTGCTGTAATTCCGCAGAAACTTCCAGAAAGGTCTTGGTGTATAAATTTAGCAAATAATATAAACCGGCGGCACTGAGCAGGATGAGCAGGCAGTTTTTCATACTTTGCAGTATAAAGAGAGTTTGGTTGTCCATAGACAAACTGAAAATAATCTTGTCCCCCAAAACAAACAAGAGTATACTTAACAATGTATATGCCAGCACTAATTTTTTTATAGTTAGTTTGGGAGCAAGCAAATTTGTTTTTTCAGCGTTTTTATTCTGCATACAATAATCGCTCCTCGTTAGCATCAAAGTAATACATAGATTTTGATATAATAGAATGCTTTCTTAATTCGCGAAAACAGGATAAAGTCCTTGTTATAATATAACTTTTAGTGTCAGGAAAGGTAACTTTTTGATTTAGTGCTGTGGGGAAGAAAAACTATGTATGTATTTATATAGTAAATAGGGGCGAATAATAATGAACATGACAAGACGGGGGTTTTTAAAGACATGCGCTTGGTCGCTTTTCACCATGGGGTTATCCAGCGATTTACCTTTTGTGCGGCAAAGTTTTGCCGCAGAGTTTAACATTCCGGTGCTGATGTATCATCGGGTAGGTTATACAGAGGGACCGCTCACGGTTACGCCAGAGCGGCTGTCAGGTGACCTTAGCCGGTTATTAGGAAATGGCTATGTACCGATTACGTTGCAGCAGTTTGAAGACTATATGTTTAAACAAAAAGACGATTTGCCGCGCAGACCGGTACTGATTACTTTTGATGATGGTTATCGGGATAACTATGAATTTGCCTTTCCGGTACTGCAGCAATATGGGGTTGCCGCGACTTTCTTTGTTATTACAGGCATGCTTAATGATAGAATTAGGCTTTCTCCCGAACAAATCCGGGAAATGGCCAAATATCGGATGACTTTCGGGTCGCATACTGTTAATCATCAGAGCTTGGGCTCGATGCCGCCGGAAAACGTTGCGTTTGAGCTTAATGCATCCAAGCTGGCACTTGAAGAGATACTCGGACACGAAGTAACGGCGCTGTCCTATCCATGCGGCAGCTATAATGCCACTACGCTGCGGATAGCTGGCGAATGTGGGTATTCGGATGCTTTTACGGTACGCCAGGCTATTTGTACAAGGTGGCTGCCGCAGCTTGAATTGCCGCGTGTACCGGTTTTCAGTTATTATGCTGATGTGCTGGATCGTATCGCAAGGGCATATTCGTAAGGTGAGACAGAGGACGATGCGTTGACGTAGCGGGTTTAATCAAATAATCGTCCATTGTCTGACCTGGAACAAATTACCTTGTTGACAAGTAGGTTATTCATTGCTATAATGTTTCATGTGTCCGGTTTGGAGGGGTGTCCGAGCGGTTTAAGGAGCTGGTCTTGAAAACCAGTGATTCCGAAAGGAACCGTGGGTTCGAATCCCACCCCCTCCGCCATAAATACAAGAATTGTTTGTTGACAACAAAAAGGTTCTTGTATATACTAATATAGTAAGTTGCAGAAATGTGCACACGGAGTGGTACTCAAGTGGCTGAAGAGGACGGTTTGCTAAATCGTTAGGGGTCGCAAGGCTCGCCAGGGTTCAAATCCCTGCCACTCCGCCATTTAAATGAATTTAGAGCCTGTTGACGGTTATGGTCAGCAGGCTTTTTGCAATGTTATATTTGAAAGTAAGTTTTAAGGGGCTGTCGCACTAAGAAAACGAGTGTGGCGGCCCTGTTTAAGCATTTTTATTTTTCGGATTCGATGGTTAATCGGTAACTTGCATTGTCGCGTATATAAACACAGGAAGTATTTATTCTTCCTGTGTTTCACCGAGTGGGGACTGTAAATACAAAAATTCACTGTATGGCAGCTCAAGCAGAGTTCTGTCTGTGGGAATAACTTCTAGTAAAGAGGTATCTTCTGTTGACACCTTACTCATGGCGCCGTCAGGGGAGTTGAAAAACGGTTCGCTAATATCGCCGTTGCGCCAGATGATGAGCGTTGCCCCCTCTGGGATAAGGTCAGTAGGAGGTATTGTATAAAATTCACATTCAAAGTAAAATATAGCCATTAAGGTAGTAAGCAGTGTTATTGATAATGTTATATAACGAAATGTATGTCTTATACGTTTGCGCCGTTGATAGCTTTCGGGAATTTTTCTGGAGCGGGCACTTTTTTTAGTTTGTGCATTTGGCATACATTCTTCGCACAGTATCCAGTCGGCCGGAGAACTTTTGCCGCATTTCGGACAAGTCATTGGCATCATCCCTTCTGATTAATAATTTAATATTACGACAAGGATAAAGTAAATTCCTGTTATAAAATAAAATGGAGATGAATAGAATGATTTGGTGTTTGTTAAAAAGACGAATAATAGATATAATTAATTACAAGGGAACATTTAGGTATGGCAGACAGAATCACGCAACAGTGGAAAAAGTGATGATATAGTATATGATTTAGGGAAAAATATACAATAAAATGGTGAGGGAAGAGAAAGAATATGGCGGCGAACATAGGGCTATTTCAGGATTTTGGGAAACAAATTATTTTGGTATCAAAAGCAGAACAGTTGCTTGGGATTGATCCGGATGCTGTGCAGCCGGTGGTGGTAGATGTCTGGTTTTGTGAAACGGATGAAGTAATTGTGTTTTCTGTAGAAGTTTTGTGTGAGGATAAGCTTGTTGCGGCTTTTGCCTTTGAAATCAGCATCAATTCTCAGACGGAAATTATCCAGAGGCTGCTTAATTATCAGGGGCTGTATTGTATGTACAATGATCTGAAAAAAATCGGTTATTTACCAGGTGATTTCGTTTACGAAAAAAATATAAAAAGTTCCCTCAAAAGAAACGGCGGTGTATTTATCAGCCGGTTGCCTGAGGCGGCGATTGCCAAGCTAAAAGCAATCCTTAAAAAATGAAATTAGAAATTCACGTTCGAGAGGCGTGTTGCGGCGGGGTGTGTTAGGTAGAAACATGGAGTCTAGCACATCCCGTTTTTGGGATACTTTTCAATAGAGATATTTTAGAGGATGCACACTGACGCTTATTTTACATAAGATATACTAAAAGATAAAGAGGAAGTGAGGAAAATGCCCTATCGTTGCCCGTGGTGCGGTGGCTGGCGGTACGATAATAGGCAAGGGGATAGTCGGTTTTTCCCGTTGGCAGGACTTGGTTTGGCGCTGGGATTAGGAGCTTTGGCAGCTTATCCGTGGTATCACCATCATCATTATTATCATCCGTGGTATTAAAGGATAAAGGCCCTGGAAGCAATGTGATATGCCTCCAGGGCCTTTGCTCTGAGGATCTTTAAGTTACTATCAATGGATACTTCTTATGTAGATTGCAGGTAAAGACAGGATTATATCAATTCATTTTTCCAGGAGGCTGCGGGAGACTTTATGCTGTTTTCAATTCAAAAGCAGGAGGATTTGGTAATATGCCGAAATATGGATAGGGAATTATAAAATAAGAGGTGGAATTATTTGATAGGTATACGTTCATCAACTTGGACGCTGGCGGCTTTTATTGCTGGCATTATACTGATCTTTAGTTTGGCGCGGGTGCTGGCGATAGTCTTATTTGTCGCGACTTTGCTGAGCATACTGCTCTATCCTGTCGTGGATATGCTGACTAAAAGATTTTCGCGCGGGGCGGCAGCGGCAATGGTGTTAGTTGCGTTTATTGGTGTGTTGCTGGCTGGTTTTACTTGGATTGTTTCGAATATTGTGCCAGGCTTTACAAAGTTGGCGCGCGAAATACCAGATTTTATGGTCAGACTTAGCAGTTTGCAGGATCAGATTGCGGTGCCGCCAGAGGCTGCCGGTTATGTTGATCATGCGCTAAGGGACGCGGCCAATACCGCGATGGGGATTGCCAAAAAATCAGCCGAAGGCTTTTTGGAAGCTGTCTCCAGCGCGGTTGAGCTCATTGCCATTCCGGTAATTACTTTTTATTTTTTGCGGGACGGCGCAAGACTTATGCAGTATTTTGTTAGTTTTCTCAGTAAAACGGAAGCGGTGCGTCTAACCGTCATTCTTGATGAAATTAAAGTCATGCTGCGCAAATTTTTGCAGGGGCAAGGTCTGATATCGTTATTGTCAGGGCTGATTGTATGCTGTTACTTTTTTATCATGGGACTACCTTATGGTTTGGTTTTTGGCGCCATTTCTGCGGTGGCGGAATTAGCGCCTGTTGTGGGACCGGCTGTTGCCTCAATATTGGCAGCAGTGCTGGCATATGCCTATTCGCCGCTATTGGCTGTAAAGACCTTGATTTTTTACATTATTATGCTTAAGATTAATCATAATTTAGTGTATCCAACCCTTATTGGTAAAGCCACTAAATTACATCCGGTGGCTATTGTGGCTGGGGTATTGTTTTTAGGCCATATTTTTGGGGTGCTTGGTATGATTCTGGCGGTACCGGTGCTAGCTGCTATCAAGATTATATTTGAGCATTATGCCAGAGGCAAGCGGGATAAATTTGAATAATCTAAAAATTTATATTGTAAACTTACTGAGTTAGTTATATAATTAACTTATGGTGATTGATAAAATTTGCTGACAATAAGTAGATTCAATCCCATCCCCTATACAACAGTGCTGTTCTACACCCTTTAGGGCAGCACCCTATCCTTTAACGAAGAAAAACCCGCTTAGCTAGGAGCTGAGTCGGGTTTTTAACGTTCTGTCTATATAATGGATTACAGCTTATTTAATCTGTGTTATCCGTATGGCGCTGCGACCGCAAGGACAAGGCGAATTATCCAGAATGGCAAGGGCGCCGGTTCGATAACGAAGCAGCGGCATTGCTTCACGGGTGAGTGTTGTTACAACAAGTTCACCAGGCTGTCCTGCGGGCAGAGAACGATTTGTCGCTGTATCAATTATTTCAACATAAAAGCTGTCTTCATGAACATGCAGACCTGTTTGGCAGTGGCATTCGCCAGCCAGGCTGGCTGGGGCGAGATCATTTGAGCCGTAGAGAGTGTAAATCGGCACCTTGAACTGGTTGGTAAAGGCGGTAGACAGCGGATATTCTGCTGTACAGATAAGTAAACTCTTAATTGATAAATGAGACTCAAGTGCAGGGCTTTTTCGCAGCGTATCAGCAAACTGCTGCAAATCTTCTTTGGTACCGCACAGTGCAGTAACGCCAAAATCTGATAGGGCCGCAAGCTGGGCTTCTGCTGCGGCAAAAGCGCTATCAAGGACTGTCACCCCGATGCCTTCTGCGGCTTGCTGTACCGAATGGCACGCTGCGGCAGGTGATAGCGGCATAACCATAGAGCCTCTAATAATATTACAGGCAACTAAGCTGCGGGCTACGGTTTCAATTTGCTGATAAACGTCTTGTCCGGTAAGCCCCAGCGCAATTCCTTCTGCTGTTTGAAAGCGGGCAACACCGCTGACCGGCATGGTCAGAAGGCCATAGGGATAATTTTGCATTAACTCTGCTTTGGTCGTAAAGGGCAATTTGCCTATGTCAGCTAGCGAATGAACATCTGCAGGGTGGATGCCTAGCTCAGTCATACGTTTTTCATAAAAAGGGCTTTTTTCATACACGCGGGTCAGCATGGTTTTAAGACTGGCGGTTTGCAGCTGGGAAAGTTCGGGGCGCGGCAACTGTTCTATTGATTGATTTAAAAACATAGTAGTTCTCCTTGAAGGTAGTTATCTCGATGTGGATTTTAAGCGCTGTCTAAAAACAGCAGCAATATCTTTACCCAGCGGTTGATGTGGCGTCTTTTCCAGCCAGGTGCAAAATAGGTGCAGTTCGTTTTGGCTTAGCAGCTGCCAAGCGTATTCCTGCCACACGCTTTGGCACATTGCCAGCAGCAGACGTTCTGGCATGCCTTCTTTGTCAGTGCTAAGACTGGCATCCAGGCGCTGCGCCCGATTTACCAGGGCAGCTTGTACCCCTGGCGTAAGACCATTTGCGCGGGCTAATGAATTTTTTACCGCTTGCTTAACGGTCTTGCCGATAAGTTCACCTAGTTTGGTTTGGGTACGTGTATTGGTGCAAGTAATATCTGCTTCAGGGTCTGCCGCCAGGATGACGCCATCAGTGCTTGTGCCGGTGGCAGGAGTATGTGTTTGGCTGTTTATTACGCATAACTCCTGTAAGGCTGCTGTTTTGGCTTCGGTAATAGTAAGTAATGCTTTGACCATAGCCCCTTGAGGAAGTGAAACATTTGTCAGGACAAAAATATTAATAGTGTCTCCAACGCCATGATATTGTCCTTGCATTTCATAATAGCTGGCCGAATTACCGGCGCGTATGGCATTTTTATCGATAGCGGCTGTTGCAATGGTTTCTACAATGATATTTTTATAAGCAGCATTGCTATAACTATAGCAATGCATGCGGGCCGTTGTTAAGAGACCTGTTGAACGCTTCAGTCCCTGCTTTTCAGAGGTCAGCGCTAAATAGCCTGCAATGCTGCCGCCTGGCAGATCCTGCTCATTTTTTACAGCGAAAGTCGGCCGATGGTTAAAAACGGCATCCGCTAGCAGAAACCCGCCGTTGTATGACGAGGTACTTAACACAGTGCGCAGCGAAGAAAATTTGCAGATAATAAACTGATTGTCAATCGTGAATACCCCGCCGGTTTTTAATGTTCGTTTATCCATGAAATGCTCGCTTTCCTTATTTTTTTAGCAGGCTGTCAGCCCTCCGTCTACTGTCCAGGCCGCACCTGTCACAAAAGATGCCTGCTCAGAAGCTAAAAAGCAAATAACTTCGGCAACTTCATGGGCACTGGCAATACGGCCTAGCGGATAAACGCTCTTCATTTCCCGGAAATAATCTTCCGGCTGAGGCTGATTTTGGATTTGCTCTTGTGTTGACGGAGTGTCGACATCACCGGGACAGACGCAGTTGACGCGAATGCTATAGGGGCTAAGCTCAATAGCCAGGGCTTTGGTAAAAATAGTGACTGCGCCTTTAGCCGCACAGTATAAAGAACAGCAATTATTGCCATGGAGACCGGCATCAGAGGAAATATTGACAATAGCCCCGGAGGGTTGCTTGCGCAGATATGGAATGACATATTTGCACATAAAGTAGGTGCCCTTGACGTTGACATCCATAATGCGGGTATAGTCTTCGGGGGTTGTATCAGCAATGGGATTTTCAAAATAGAGTCCGGCTGAATTAATCAGAATGTCAATGCGGCCAAGTTCTTTATGTATTTTTTCCAGTGTAAGCTGACATTCGTTAACTGCTGTAACATCACAGGGGAAAAATGCACAAGCTGCAGGTAAGGCCGCTAGCTTGTGCAGCGCTATTTTACCTTTTTCGCTGCTGCGGCCAAGCAAGGCCACCTTTTTGCCCTGTGCTAATAAAAGCGCGGCTGCGGCCAGGCCGATGCCAGAGGTGCCGCCGGTAACGACAGCGACTTGCGATGCGGACATAAGTTTGCTCCTTTTATTAAAATAGTATATTATTCTACTTCTGCTTCACGAAAAAAAATCCTGCCCAGGCAGGTTGGATTGGTATCTAAGAAAGCATAAGTTTTGTCATGGATGTCAACACACCCCGTCGCTAACGCGCCACCCCTCTCAAGAGGGGAATTAAGATAAAGCTTTGCTAAATTTCTTTAGTTGGTTTTAGATTTGCTGGCATATGTTTGCAAAAAGAGATTGCCCTGCGAATTGAGAACACCGTAAAAAACCTGCTGGGGTTCAGTAATACCCCGCAGGGCCAGCTGGGAATGGAGCCATTCGCGGGTCATGCCGCTGTGGTTTAAAGCGTGTTCTTGGATCTCTCCGTCCAAAATCAGTTCTACAGGCAAACTGATTTGGCTTGGCAGAGCATTTATATCCTGTTTGGTTACTGTTTGCTGCAAGGGCTTCTTGATAATACTGAGGGCACCTGTTGTCTCAATAATGCCATACTCCACTTCGGCAATATCCATAACGCCATTTTCTCGGAGCTGGGCGTGCAGCTCATCAAGGTCATAGCGTAGTCCTTTCATGTTGTCGCGAACAATTCGTCCATTTTCGATGACGATAGTAGGCGAACCTTCAATTAGTTTGCGCAAGGGGCGGCTTTTGAGCGTAACTACTGATACAAGGTAGGTGAGGACTGCAAACACTAACAGGTCGAAAAAATGATTCCACACTTTATCAGCATCTGAGGCGGCCACACTGGCGGCAATAGAGCCGATGGTAATACCGCTGACATATTCGTAAAAAGTTAGCTGACCAATTTGGGTATTGCCTAATATTCGGGTAAATACCAGTAAACTAATAAAAACTAAACCGGTTTGCCAGGCGTCACGCCAAAACTCGTCCAAGTAATTTCCCTCCTATTCTATCATTAATACTTAAAATACCCTAATATATGTTTTTTATTCGATTTGGGAGCATTGCATAATGCCAGCCAATTTGAATTTAGTATTTTGGAAAAGCGGCAAGTTCAATAAAGAGCCACTACACTAAGTGTGGTGACTCCGTTGTATTTATAGGCTATTTCAAAGGCAAAACTCCCCCTGTTGCTGGAGCCATCCCTCTCGGAGAGGGAGACTAAGTTCAAGAGCCTCCATCTCTGAGGGCGGTGGCGCAAAGCGCCGGAGGGAGTATGCATTTAATACGCTTTATGCCTCAATATATGCTGCAATCAGTCTTGCAGTATTTAATATGCCATCCCGATGCGTCCGCTCGTAGCTGTGAGAGGCAAATACGCCTGTGCCGATGAGGGCGGTTTTAAAGTCATGCCCGGCGCGGAGCGCCGAGTTGGCATCTGAGCCGTAGCTGGGATAAAGGTCAATGCGGTAATCAATATTTTTCTCGCGGCAGAGCATGGTCAGCTTTTTTCTAAATTCGTAGTTGTAGGGGCCATGCGAATCTTTAGCGCAGATACATACAGCATACTCAGAGGAATTTTGCCCGCGACCCGGCGCGCCCATATCAATGACTAAGAATTCAAAGGTATTATCAGGGACAGAGGCTGCTGCGCCATGGCCTACTTCTTCAAAGACCGAAAAGAAAAAGTGAGTCTGATAGGCGGGGGTAATGTGATTTTCGGTGAGATACCTGATGATGCCTAATAGAATGCCGATACTAGCTTTATCATCTAAATGCCGTGATTTAATAAAGCCGCTTTCGGTAACTTTGGTACGGGGGTCAAAAAAGATAAAATCACCAATCTCGATACCGAGCTTTTCTACTGCTTCTTTGCTATCCGCTTTTTCATCAAGCACTACTTCCATGGTTTCCTGATTGCGTGCGATTTCGCCGGCATCGCTATGAATATGAATCGAAGGCTTGGTCGTCAGAATTGTGCCTGAATACTGCTTTTCAGTGAGGGTTTCAATAACGCAGTTTTCCCCTTCGATTGAATTCATCATATAGCCACCGATTTTATCAAAGCGGATGTGCCCGTTACGTTTGATTTCTTTGACCATAGCGCCAAGGGTATCAACATGCGCCGAAATGGTGCGCGATTTTGTGTTATCAAGGCCGTCTATTGTCGCAATCAGACTGCCTTTGCCTGTTACGTGGCACTTTATGTTCAAATCTTTAAGAATGCCTTCCAAATAGGCAATGGCCTTATGGGTATAGCCGCTTGGACTGGGAATGTTCGTTAGAGTGACAATTTGTTCTACTATATAATCAAGGTATTTTTCCATAATATTGCGCCTCCTATGCTTAGATTACCAGACTAATAACTGATATTACAACTTATTTTTATTAAGGGAGAAGTGTGCTGATAAATTTTCTTAACTGACTTGGTATTATGAATGAGTAACCTGATTTAGCGAGTGATTTATTTTTAATAAATAACAAGGAAGATGAGAGCGTTTTTTTGCAGGGCAAAATGATTTTAAAGCAGGAAAAATTGACAAGCCCCAGATTGGTGCTGATGATATCTTATTGAAGATGAAAAAACGGCAATCTCTGGAATAGATACTCGCATTTTAGAAGGGAAAAAGACCCAAGGTGTTCGCTGAAGTATGTAAACGCGGAGAAGGCTTAAAAGTATTAATTGAGCCATAAGAAGATGGCAGGATATTTTAATTAAAAATATAATTAATAAAAGGGATATGAAAAAATGGCTATGTTAGGAAAGGCAGTACGTATGAGTAGACTGATAACCCAATAAGTAATAAAATGATGCTAAAAAAGCGTAACAAGTAACAAACTCTATAAATTTGACGGCAGCATAACTGTACGGATGAAGCAAATTTCCGGCTTCAGGTATGCTGTCTTTGATCTTAGGGATAAATCATATGAGAAAAGGAGCGGCATATGAACATTGTAATTTTAGACGGCTATACAGAAAATCCCGGGGATTTAAGCTGGGAGGGCTTTGAAAAACTAGGGAACCTTACAGTTTACGACAGAACGCCTGGTGAGAAAATCATTGAACGTATTGGCAAGGCCGAGGCTGTGATTGTCAATAAGACACCAATTGATAAAAAGGTGTTTGATGCGTGCCCTACTATAAAATACGTTGGCGTATTGGCCACCGGCTATAATGTTGTTGATATAAATGCGGCCAAAGAAAAGGGCATTGTAGTTTGTAATATTCCTACTTATGGAACCGATGCTGTTGGTCAATTTGCCATTGCTCTGCTATTAGAGATTTGCCATCATACGGCGCATCATAGTGATGCTGTACATGCAGGACGATGGGAAAATAATAAAGATTGGTGTTTTTGGGATTACCCATTGATTGAATTAGCCGGGAAGACAATGGGGATCATTGGTTTTGGGCGCATTGGTCAAACGACCGGCCGCATTGCTAAGGCCTTAGGTATGGAAGTTATTGCTTATGATGAGTATCAAAGTGATGCTGGACGTGAGATTGCCAAGTACGTTTCGCTCGACAAACTATTTGCTGACTCTGATGTTATTTCTCTACATTGTCCGCTGTTTCCGTCCACCGAAGGCATGATCAATAAAGAAAATATTGCGAAGATGAAAGACGGCGTGATCCTTATCAACAATTCCAGAGGGCCGCTCATTAATGAAGCGGATTTAGCAGAGGCATTAAATTCCGGTAAGGTATATGCTGCGGGTTTGGATGTTGTGTCAACTGAACCGATTAAAGGCAATAATCCTTTGCTTAAGGCGAAAAATTGCATCATTACGCCGCATATTTCCTGGGCGCCGAAGGAAAGCCGCAAACGTCTTATGGATATTGCAGTGGATAATCTTGCGGCATTTATTGAGGGAAAGCCAATAAATGTGGTAAATAAATAGGTTTTCGTGCTTAATCAGATTACTTCCTTCGGCTCTGACGGAGCAGATGGGCGGACAGATGCCGGCGGCGGTATTGTGGATGGCAAAACAAAAGAAATCTTAGCGGCTAAAGACCTAAAAATAGATAATGTATTGGCGGACAATGATGTCTACAATGGGCTTTTAGCCTGTGACGGTCTGATTATAACGGAATCAACCGGGACCAATGTTAACGATGTTGCTATATTGTTATGTAAGTAAGGCCGTTGCACTAAATTAATGGCTTTACTTACAAAAAAGCAGAATTTGAATATAAACCTCCTCTGGATAGTTAAAATAACTACCAGAGGAGGTTTCAACTGTCAATAATTACAGCCACTCTTCAGGCTGATTCATTGTGCGTTGCAATTCTTCTAAAAAGACCTTTATATGATAGCCATCAACTGTTGCATGATTAACCGTAATAGATAAAGGCATTGTAGTCACACCATCTTTTTCGGTAAATCTCCCGGATTCAAAGATTGGTGCGTAATAGTTTTCAGCGTTTTGCAAATGCATGGATAAACTATTAAAAGTAAACCACGGAATACAAGCTATGATGTAATTGTTAGCAGACGCCTTTGCTGACATAATACCGTGGCTATTTTCGTATTGCTGCAAATCTTTGATATAACGTTGATAAAATATCTTAAAATCTTCATCATATTCTGTGCTAAGAAAGGTTATTGTTTTGTCATCATCATGAAATACTGGATAATATGGATTGAGATAATCCCAGTAGCCTAATACACCAGCTTGCAGTGCCATGCGAAATTCCTGTTGATTTCCTATAGCCCGTGTTATCAGATAGAGATAAGTAGGGAAAAATTTAAATCCTTTATTTTTTAAGATATTTCTAAGGATTGTAACATCCATTGTTACAGTAATAGAATAGGTAGTTGTTGTAACCATTTTCGTAAAATAATTATATGTTTGTGCTCTTGGCCATGTTACCATGTCAATTGCATAAAAATCTGTATTCATATAATTTATACCTCCTAATTGAAGCTAGTGCCTATTAACTCGTAAAAGAAAAAGACGCCTAACCGGCGTCTTCGCGTTTTATTCACATGCAAAGTTATGTGATTATAAAGCCAAGAGCTCCGATGATAGTTTTCTTATACACTTTATAAAAAAGGGCATACGTATCCCGTTCGGTGCTAAGCGAACTACAAAAATCGGTGATTTTGCCTCACGCGGTAAACTTTGATAAAAAGTAGTCATCACTCTTGGCCTCCTTTCACGTAATATTATTTTTATTGTAAATACTATAGTATTAATTGTCAAACAGGGCATGGCAGGGAAAAGGGATATCGGAAACTTTCGCGAATGATTAGTAGATAGAAAATGGGACAGGGGTGCTGGAGTTTGCTAAACGATTATCGTACCGTTGCTGATTACGGTCAAATGGCAATAGAAATTAACAAATCGCGGTTTATCGGCTATGTAAGCAGGGTGGAAAATGAAGCCGAGGCCGCTGCTTTTATCGAAAAAGTAAAAAAGCAGCACTGGGATGCTACACATAACTGCTCAGCTTATATGGCAGGAATAAATGACCAGTGGCAAAAGGCGGATGATGACGGCGAGCCCAGCGGTACAGCAGGCAGGCCAATACTAGAAGTAATCAAAAAGACAGGCCTTAAAGATACGGTTGTCGTTGTTACACGTTACTTTGGCGGGATAAAGCTTGGAGCAGGCGGGCTCATCAGGGCATATGGCAAAGCGGCAAGCGCCGGGATAAAGGCCGCAGGTCTGGTTGATCGTATCGGGCATACCCAGATTTCTATAGAGATTGATTATACTTTGCAGGGCATGCTTGAAAACCAGCTGAGAAATCAAGGCTATGTTATCCAAGATAAAGCATTTACTCAGTTTGTGACCCTTGTTGTGCTGGCTAGGTGCGGCGAAGAGGAGAAGCTGGAGAATAAAGTGACCGAGTGGACGGCAGGCCGGGCGGTGATGCATCATTTGGATGAAGTATATGCTGATGTTTTAGTTGCCGCTACACAAGACAATCCATAAAGCAATTGAGAGGGGCAAAAAATGGCTGTCGCACTAGTGCGACAGCCATTTTTGTAAGTATTTTATCAAGGATTGATTTTTTCTTTGAAGGTTTGTTTGCCGTCTTTCATTTCGATAATTACCGCACTCTTGATTGGATTATGATTGGCGTCAATCGTCACAAGGCTGGTAGTCAGCTGCAGTTCTTTGGTCTGCTCTAGAGCCTGGCGGATTTTTTCCGGTTCGGCGCTGCCGGCGCGTTTGATAGCGTCAATTAGGAGGAGGCCTGCGTCATAACCAAGGGCGCCCATTACGCTCGGTTCGGCATTATATTCTTTTTTGTAGGCTTCGATGAATTTTGCTACTCTGGGGTCAGTATCCTGTGAGGAATAGTGGTCACTGAAGAAGGTGTTATTTAGAGCTTGAGCGCCGGCAAAGTCGACAACTTTTGGATCATCCCAGCCGTCAGTACCGATAATCGGGCAATTGATGCCGATTTCACGAGCCTGTTTTACGATTTTGCCTACTTCTTCATAATAAGCCGGCAGGAAGATTACTTCAGGGTTCATGGCTTTGATTTTCGTCAGCGGCGCTTTGAAGTCTTGGTCTTTTTGGAGGAAGGCTTCTTTGCCAACAATTGTGCCGCCGTTTTTGGCAAAGAGCTGTTCGAAGGACTCTGATAAGCTCTTGGAGTAATCGGAGCTGTTGTCAACAAAGATAACAGCGTTTTTTGCTTTTAGGGTGCTGCTGGCAAAGTTAGCCATAATCTTGCCCTGCAAAGGATCAATAAAGCAGGAACGGAATACAAAAGGATGAACCTTACCGTCATTAACTGTAATCTTTTCGTTGGTGCCTGTTGGCGTCAGTAAAGGTATTTTGTTGTCTTCAGCTACCTGCAGGGCAGACAGCACATTGGAACTAACAATAGGGCCAAGGACGGCGACTACTTTATCTTCGGTAATGAGCTTGGTCATGGCGTTGGTCGCTTCGGAAGCTTCCGATTTGTTATCCGCGATGACAAGCTTAATTTGTTTGCCATTTACTCCGCCGCTTGCGTTGGCTTCTTTAATTGCCAGCTGTATGCCGTTTAGCGCCTGTTTGCCGTAGTTAGCAACATTACCGGTAAGTTCGGCATCCACACCGACTTTAATTTCGTTGGCATCCTGTTTAGTGCCGCCGCAGCCAGCCAGTAAGCTTACTGACAAAAGTGCGCTGACAGCCATAGCTAAAAATTTCTTTTTCATATTTTCTCCTCCTGAACATATCGCGCAGAGCAATTTTCTGGCACACGCCAAGGCCGGTCATGCGGTGTGTACGGTAGGTAATGTACTTGCCCTGTGGATTTTTATTGATTTGTACATGAGATACAATATACAACTTTACAAATTCATTGTCAATAAAATTTTTCATACTCCTTATTAATAGTAATAATGTACACAACAAAAAGACATTATTGAAAATATTTCAAGTTATAAAAATAAGTGTAATAATACTTAAATTCATGCCAAGTCCCTTACGCAAACACAGCTATTGCTTATCTGCCCTTGCGTAGTTCCTTAGGAAGGTTTATATAATGCTCGACAGGATTTTACTGCGGTATGCCGAAAGTAGCAAAAGAGACTTATAATGGAGGATAAATTATGCGTTTTTTACATACAGCTGACTGGCATTTAGGAAGGATTTTTCATGGGGTGCATCTCACTGATGATCAGGCCTATGTATTAGAGCAATTTATTACATTAGTCAAAGATACCCGTCCTGATGCTATTATTATTGCAGGTGATATATATGATAGGTCAGTACCGCCGACTGAGGCGGTGCGGCTTTTGGATGAAACATTATCAAGGCTCTTAATGGACTATAAAGTGCCGATAATAATGATTGCCGGAAATCATGACAGCCCTGAGCGGCTGGGGTTTGGCAGCTCACTGATGGCGAGCCAGGGTCTTCATGTTGTTGGATCGCTGCCTTTAGAGCTTAATCCGATTATTCTTTATGATACCTATGGACCGGTGTATTTTGCGCCAATTACCTATGCTGAGCCTGCGGTAGTGCGCGAAACCTGGCAGATGGCAGCGCCTGATCATGAGGCAGCAGTAGCGGCGATGATTGAGCATGTGAATGCCAAAATTCCTAGTGGTGCAAGGAGGATTGCCGTAGCGCATGCTTTTTTGGCCGGCGGGAGTGAGTGTGAATCTGAGCGGCCTTTGTCGGTAGGTGGCAGCAGTATGGTGAATGCAGCGATATTTAAATCCTTTCATTATACAGCACTTGGTCATCTGCATAATTCGCAAAAGGCCGGCGGCGAAAATATCCGGTATGCCGGCTCACTTTTAAAATATTCATTTGATGAAGCTAAGCAAAAAAAAGGCATTAATCTGGTGGAGATAGATGAACAAGGCGGGGTAAAAGTAGAGCTTGTGCAGTTATCGCCGAGAAGAGATGTAAGGTGCGTAACAGGACTGTTTGCAGATTTAGAAAAAGGGGTTCAGCCTGGGGGAAATCCGGATGACTATCTGATGGTGACCCTTGATGATAATGAGCCCATTCTTGACGCACGGGTCAGACTCAAGGCTGTGTATCCAAATGTTCTTGATTTTGCCTATACCAGACTATCGAGAACTGGGACACTCAAGGGGCCAGCGGCCGATCATCGTAAACTGACTGAGAAAGAATTGTTTTCGTCGTTTTTTTTACAAATGACAGGTGATACTCTGACAGAAAAGCAGAGCGCTGGTTTTGTGCAGGTTGTCGAAGAGCTCTATCGCCAGCAGCGGGAGGTAAAAATATGAAACCGCTTTGTCTAACAATTCAGGCCTTTGGGCCTTATGCCGACTGCCAAACAATTGATTTTGGCGATTTACAGGGTCGCTCCTTTTTTCTCATCCACGGTCCGACGGGATCTGGTAAAACTACGGTTTTAGATGCCATCTGCTTTGCTTTATATGGTGACTGCAGCGGCGCCTTACGGGACAGTAAAGCCATGCGCAGTGATTATGCTGAGGCTGGGGTAATGACAACAATTGAGTTTGTGTTTGCGCTTGGTGACGATACCTATCAAATTGTCCGTACGCCTGAGCAAATGCGGCCGAAAAAGCGCGGTGATGGGCTGACCGCGATGGTGGCTGAGGCTGAGCTTTATCAGCTTGATGGCAAAGAGCGTAAGCTTCTTGTCAGCGGCTGGAGTAAAGTTACCGAAAAGGTCGAGGTTTTACTAGGGTTTAAAAGCAATCAGTTCAGGCAGGTTGTACTGCTCCCGCAAGGGGAATTTCGGCGGCTTTTAACAGCCAATTCTGCTGAACGGCAGGAAATTATGCAGGCGTTATTCAAGACTGATTTTTATCGCCAAATTGAAGAAACCCTCAAAAGTCAGGCGCAGACTATCAAAAAAGAGTATGAAGAACTTGTGCGGGAAGAAAACTGGGTGCTACGGGAAGCCGGAGCAGAGGCTGCAGAGGAATTAGTTCTTAGGCTAAAAAGGCAGCAGGCAGCCTCAGAAAAAACCGGCCAAGAGCTTAAGGGGGCGGCCAGAGCAGTGCAGCTTGCACAAAAGAGCTTGGCGGAAGGTACTTTGCAGCAGGAAAAACTCTTGGAAAAAATGCGCTCTGAGGAAAAGCTCAGAGCGCTTAGTGAAAAAGCGCCGCTTGTTGAAGAAAAGCGCAGCGAACTGGCAAGAGCCAAAGAGGCCGCAGGCATACTTGATATCGAAAATATGCTGAAACAGCTTGGTGAAGAATGCTGCCAAGCTGCTGAAATAATGGACAAAGAAGAAGGAGCTTTATTACATGCTAAAGCGGCACACAATAAGGCACAGCAGCTTTTAGAGCTTGAACTCAAAAAAGAGCCGGAAAGAGAAAAAGCGGCAGCCGAAGTACTTTGTTTGCAGGAAATAGAAGGTAAGTTAGCGGGCTTGACCACAGCCAGCCAAGCTTTGGCGCAGCAGAAAAGATCCTTTGAGCAGGCAGAGGTGCAGTATAACACAGCACTTAAAAAACTTGAAAAAGTGCAGGCTGAACTAAGAAGCAAAAGCGAAAAAAGCCAGGGCTTAGTAGAATCGGCCATCCGCAGTGAAGGGCTAAAATCCCAGTTTAGTGAACTTTCGCAGCAGATCATAAAGCTGCAGGAATATAAAGATGCTACGGCTAAATGGCAGATAGCGCAAGGTAAACTAAAAGAAGCTAAAGAGGCGGCTGATAGTCTAAACGAGCGGTATCTTGCCGCCAAAACAGCATTTGCCGTTTTGCAGGAAGCATGGCTTGGCGGGCAGGCAGCGGTTATGGCCGCACAGCTGCAGTCAGGAGCTCCCTGCCCGGTATGCGGTTCCACCCTGCATCCTAAACTTGCGGCCAAGACAGGTATTTTGCCTGATGAAGTAAAGGTTAAGGCGCAGCAAAAAAACGTAGAGGTGCTGGAAAAAGAGCGTGAGGCGAGCCTTAGCGCACTTGGCAAACTGCAAACTTCGCAGGATACGCTTTTTAATAGGGCGGAGGATTTAAAGACTCAGCTTGGAGAGACTGCAGATATAAGTATTGATACGCTGCAGAAAGCGGCAGCCGAGGCGCGGGCCGAATACCAAAAGGCATTGCAGGCCCAAAAAGAGGCCGAAATGATAAAGCAGGATATAGAAAAGCTTACAGCCGAAGAACAAAAGTTAACCAAACAAAAAGAAGAGGCCGCTCTTCAGGTACAGACCCTGACGGGTAAGTATCAGGCTGCGGCGGCGGTTGTTGAGGAAAGAAAATCTTTAGTTCCTGCCGAATTTCATCAGCCAGCCGTTTTAACTAAAGCACGGCAAAGGGCTAAGGATCAGCTGGAAAAGCTGAAAACTGCGCTTGAAGCAGCGAAAAATCAAGTGGAGCAAGCTGACAGGCAAAAAATAAAGAGCCAAGCGGCCCTGCAAAATGCCAGACAAAATTCAGACAAGTTGCACTCGCAGCGCTCGCTTATGCAAAAGACATTTGACGAACGGTTGTGTGAAGCAGGATTTAGCGATTTGCCGGATTATCAAAGTGCCAAAAAATCACCGGCCTATGTAGAAAAATTAGCTGAGCGTATTGCAGTTTTTGAACAGGACTATATTGCCGTAAAAGAGCGAAGCCGTTTGGCCTTTGAGGCAGCCAAAGATTTAGTGGCCCCCGACCTTGCCGCTTTGCGGCAAACAGCGGCAGAAGCGCAAAAAAAATATGAGGATATTTTGGCTAATGATACAAGGCTAAAGGCGGCCATAGCGCAGATAGAGGGCTGGCAGGATAAACTAGGTAAACTAGCGGAAAAACGGGGCAAAGTAGAAGGAGAGTATTCTGTTATCGGCCGGCTCTCTGAGGTTGCAAACGGCGGCAATGAGTACAAGCTGACCTTCCAGCGGTTTGTGCTGGGGGCCCTCCTTGAAGATGTCGCCCATGCCGCAAATCAGCGCCTCCTAATCATGAGTCGGGGCCGTTATGAGCTTCAGCGCACCATGGACCGCGCCCGCAAAAATGCGGCAGGCGGCCTTGATCTTGAGGTATTTGACAGTCATACCGGGGTAGCCCGCAGTATCGGTACACTCTCGGGCGGCGAAATGTTTTTGGCTTCGCTGTCATTGGCATTAGGCCTGGCGGATGTTGTGCAGTCCTATGCCGGCGGCATCAAGCTTGACACCATTTTGGTCGACGAGGGTTTTGGTACCCTTGACCCGGAGACCCTTGATATTGCACTGAAGGCCCTTCTTGATTTACAAAAAGGGGGGCGGCTTGTCGGTATTATTTCACATGTCCCTGAGCTCAAAGAACGCATTGACGCCCGTCTGGAGGTATGGCTGACCGATAAGGGCAGCCGGGCTGAGTTTAAGGTCGGGTAATAAGCGTATTCTAGTCTAATTTTTGTTATAATAATAAAGGGTAGTCTAAGACTGGAAGGAGAGGATTGTTATGTCGCTGCTTAACGAACAAAAAGAATATACGTATGCGGACTACTTGAAGTGGCCGGAAGACGAGCGGTTAGAGATTATAGATGGCATTGTGTATAGCCAAGTGACTCCTACGTCAATTCATCAGAAAATATCCGGGAATCTCTATCTAGAAATTGGAAATTTTCTAAAAGGCAAAGAGTGCTTTGTCTTTGCAGCGCCGTTCACAGTTAGACTGCCGCTAGACAAGGGAGAAACAGACGAAAATAAAAATAAAAATGTAGTTGAGCCTGATTTAACTGTTATTTGCGACAAAAGTAAGCTGGATCGACACGGGTATAACGGAGCGCCGGATTTTATTATTGAGATTGTGTCAAGGAGTTCTATTAAACGTGATAATATAGTAAAACTTAATAAATATCAGCAGGCGGGGGTAAAAGAATACTGGATTGTAACCCCTGAGACCGAAAATATCATGAGATATGTTTTAAATGAGCAGGGACATTACAATCTGCCGGATATGTATGTATTAGGGGAAGATGAAAAAATAAGTGCCAAGGTATTTCCTGATTTGGCGATTTCGTTAGAAGATGTCTTTGCAGCATGGGATGGCTTATAAATATAGTATGAAATAACAAGGGGTGGAGCTTGGCTCCACCCTGTTTTTGTTTTGAGGAAACCGGGAATGAAAAATTGGACACTTTGCTATAAGAAAGTCAATTTGCCTAACACCTCAAGACCCTGGATTTCCCTTATACTATATATTTTGGCAGGAGTTTAATTGTTTTGTAAGAATATAGAATTTAGGATAAGTTGCAATAACCTGCTTTCGGTAATATCTGCCGTGTCATTAGCAGATTCCAGGTTAACGCTGCAGCCTATACCTATATTTCCGGAGGCTACAATATGCTTAAATGTGGAATTTATGAGCAAATTATAAATAGAGTGATGGATCAGTATATTAGTTGTGAAAGTGTTGATCATCTTTATCAATTTGAAACAGAACCTGTTGATTCGGAAGAGGCTGCCGTGATACTTTCAAAGTATATGACAGAAGTTATCGAACATGGTCTAAAACAGCTCAAAGATTATAACGGAGATCTTACTGCTCAAATCAAGCTTGTAAACCAACTTATTGATACCATTGTAAATTCCATAGGGTACTCTACCGAAGATAAAATTGAGATAAAAAAGCAACTTATTGCTAGTCGGGGAGAGATTTTGCTTGCGGTCTCTAAAAAACAGAATAATTTAACCAGTATTAAGCAGAAATCTAAAATTTCTAGGCCTGTTACATCTATATCACAAAGCTCACTGTTTACCGGTGCTGCCCATGAGCCTAGTATGTTTATGGAATTAAAAAAAGAAATTTTATCTTCTAATCGAATTGATATGTTGGTTTCATTTATTAAATGGAGCGGGCTTCGGTTGCTTTATGAGGAGTTAAAAGAGTTTACCATGAATGGTGGACAACTGCGTGTTATTACTACCTCATACATGGGGGCAACAGACGTAAAAGCGGTAGAAATGCTGCGTGAACTGTCCAATACTGAAATAAAGATATCATATGATACAAAACGAACCCGGTTACATGCTAAAGCTTATTTATTTGTCCGTGAAAACGGCTTTACTACGGCCTATATTGGTTCTTCAAATTTAAGTAATGCAGCTATCTCAAGTGGGCTGGAGTGGAATGTTAAGGTTACTAATAAGGATTTGCCAGCTACTATTAATAAAATAGAGGGTACTTTTAATGCCTATTGGAATGATCGGGAATTTCGCTTATATGAAAAAAATGAAAAAGTAGTATTAATGGAAGCCTTGAACGCTGAAAAATTTCAAAGCGCAAATCATCTTACATTTAACTTTGAAATTAGGCCTTATGATTATCAAAAGGAGATTCTTGAGAAACTACAAGCCGAAAGAGACATACGAGGATATTATAAAAACCTTGTGGTTGCGGCTACTGGGACAGGAAAAACGGTTATTTCAGCCTTCGATTATAAAAATTTCTGTCATTTAAATCCGAATAAGGCAAATCGTTTATTATTTATTGCTCATAGGGAAGAGATTTTAAAACAAAGTATTGCTTGTTTTCGTGGAGTACTACGGAATCAAAACTTTGGAGATTTGTATGTAGGAAATTTTCAACCGGAGAGTATTGAGCATCTGTTTTTGTCGGTACAAACCTTTACTTCTAAAGATTTCGCCTCTTTTACCAGCTGTGATTTTTATGATTATATTGTTGTCGATGAATTTCATCACGCAGCCGCAGCAACTTACCAAAAACTACTGACCTATTACAACCCGAAAATTTTATTAGGGCTTACGGCAACACCTGAACGTATGGACGGAAAAGACATACTTACCTGGTTTGATAATCGTATTGCTGCCGAAATTCGCTTACCTGAAGCCATTGATCGGAAACTGTTATGCCCCTTTCAATATTTTGGAGTTACCGATGATGTTGATTTGAGTCAGATACGTTGGACTAAGGGTGGCTATGACAAGGTTGAATTGCAAAATGTGTATACTGGAAATAAGCGACGAGCTGAACTTATCGTAAGGTCCTTGAATAAATATGTGACCGACATAGAGGATGTAAAAGGACTTGGTTTTTGCGTTAGCGTTGACCACGCTGTATTCATGGCAGATTTTTTTAATGCTTGCCATATTAAAGCTATAGCGTTGACTTCTGATAGCCCGGATAATATAAGAGGTGAAGCCAAAGAAAAGCTTGCGTCCGGCGAAATAAAGTTTATTTTTGTAGTGGATCTATATAATGAAGGAGTCGACATTCCAGAGGTTAATACAATTTTGTTTTTGCGACCGACGGAAAGTTTAACGGTATTTTTGCAGCAGCTTGGCCGAGGGTTACGCCTTTATAAAGATAAAGAATGTCTTACTGTTCTTGATTTTATCGGTCAAGCGAATAAAAGGTATAATTTTGCTGATAAAATAACCGCGCTTTTAACCAATACCCACAAAGGGATTGAAAGGGAAATACGTGAAGGCCTGCTAAATTTACCGAGAGGTTCATTTATTACATTAGAAAAATACGCGAAAGAATATATTTTGCGCAATATTCGTGCCTCATATTCGAGTAAAGCTGGGCTTATTTCCCGTCTTGAAACTTTCTCAAAAGATACTGGCAAAGAGTTATCCTATCAAAACTTCTTCGAATATTACCATCTTGATTTAGCTAGCATATATCCGGCATATAGCTTTGCTAGATTATGCGTTTATGCTGGTCTACGTGAAGATTTTACTGAGTCACTCGAAGAAACAATGGCTAGAGCCTTCAGCAGGCTTTGCACAATAAACTCTAGAAGATGGATAGCATTTTTATTAAAAGTATTGCCTAAAATTGAGCAAGTAAGCGCAAATATGCTTAGTAGTAATGAGAAATCTATGGTGTTAATGTTATATTATACAATTTATCAAAATGCAGTTGAGGGTACTGGTTTTAACGGCGTACTCGAAGCTATTTCGGCTTTAAAACAATGTCCAGTTATGTTTACTGAACTTATAGAGCTTTTAAACTTTAATTTTGGGCGGATAGACTTTGTTGACAAGCCTGTAGATATGGGATTTCCTTCGCCCCTTGATCTTCATTGTACCTATTCAACAGCTCAAATTTTAGCAGCTGTTGGTTATTATAACGAAGAAAAAATGCCAGCTATGCGTGAAGGCGTAAAATATCTTGCTGAAAAAAATCTCGATATATTTTTTATTACTCTTAATAAGTCTGACAAAGATTATTCGCCTACGACATTGTATGATGATTATTCAATAAACGAAGTATTATTTCATTGGCAGTCGCAAAATAGAACATCAGACGAATCTACAACAGGGCAAAGGTATATTAACCACAAGCAAAGAGGTGGTAGAATTGCCCTATTTGTTAGAGAATATAAGACTAGTAAGGCGGGGGCATCTCCTTATACTTTTTTAGGATTGGCCGATTATATATCGCATACTGGTTCACGGCCTATGAGTATTACCTGGCGGCTTAGGGAGCCTATTCCTGCTAATTTTTTAAAGAAAACTAACAAATTAATTGTGGGGTAGATTATGAAGATTGTAACGGCGGCACTTATTTAAGAAAACGGAAAATACTTGCTTTGTCAGCGCCATAAAAGCGATGCTCTTTCTCTTAAATGGGAATTTCCTGGCGGAAAATTAGAACTAAATGAGTCTTTTGAGGAATGTTTAGTTAGAGAAATTAAAGAGGAGTTGTGTCTAGATATCGAAATACATAGTCACTTTTGTGATAGTGTCTATAAATATCAGACAGGTGAAATTTTATTGAAAGCCTACTTCGCTAAGATTATTGGCGGTACCATGAATTTAGTTGTTCATAACGCAATAGTATGGACTGAGGTTGAGCAGCTATTAGAATATGACCTGCTACCAGCGGATATAGAAATTGTGAAGAAGCTGCGTCGCTCATCTTGTCATGGGCAAAATCACTTCACCTGTCACGACTTTTTGTTGTGACAGGTGAAGTTTACTTTTTGCAGCATTTTTTTAGTGCCAGGGGAACCGGGCAGGCACAGGGGCTGGTCAATGATTGGGGAAATCCACCAGATATCGCAAAGCCGTCTATTACAAATTTGATAGGTGGTTTAAGTATTAAAAGCAATATTATTAGCAATTTTCTCTGACTTGCCCCTGCTGCCAATGCTTTTGGTAAAGTACTATCAGCGAAATAAATATCGGATAAAGTATAAACCATCCGGAAAATAAAAAGATGGTGAGTGACAAAAACGTGCTCATGATAGATAGGCTCTTGCCGAGTTTGCCTTGGAGAATACGGGATGAGGCACTCATGCCGAGGATGTAGACGGCTAGGAAGTTGGCTGAGGGGAGATTGATGAGTGGCTTTAGATCCCAGGAAAATGCGTAGCTCAAAAATAAGATGAGTAAATAAATAGGGGCAAAGGTAAGGAGGGCTCTGTGCGGGGTTTGAAAGCGGGGATGAAGGCGGCCAAAGTAGGCCGGTAAGTTGCCGTCGCGGGCTTGGGCGTAGACAAGGCGGGAGAAACCGGCGATGAAAGTATGTAAAGGACAATAGCAGGCGATGAAGCCTAAGACTGCAACTAGCATTCCTGCTATGTCGCCCCAGCGGTAAGAGACAAGGATAATCATAGCGGTGAGGGGAGATTCGGACTGATAAACATTGGTGCCTACTGTCACATAGGCAACCGCGAGATATAACAAATTGATGACAATTACAGAAATTGCCAAGCTGATTGGTAGGTCTTTCTGGGGATTTTTGAATTCCTCGGCGAGGTTGCCGATCATTTCCCAGCCCATAAAGGCAAAAAAGATGAGCGACATGGCTTCGCCGACCGGCAGCCAGCCATGCGGCAGGAAAGGGATAAAAGCTAAACCATTAATATTTGGCATAGCCGACAATACAGCAAAGGTCAAAATAAAGAGAATCGAGGCAACTACGACAACCTGGGTGCGCCCGGATAGCTCAATACCGCGGTAGTTTAAGGCAATGGCTATAAGAACCAGGAAGGTCGCCGCACCATGTACAGCGCCTTGCGACAAGCCAAACACGCTGCCAAGGTAATTGGCGCCGATTAACGCGGTGACAGGCATGCCAAAGGGCATAGCAGTCAGCATTAAGAGGCCGGTAATCTGACTGGCCGCATTGCCGAAAGCCTCACGTACATAGGTAGCCAGCCCGCCTGAGTCGGGAAATCTGGAGGACATCATGCCAATTACGATGATCATCGGCAGTGATAAGAGGCCCATCAACAGCCAGCTGATCAGCGAGGCTGGGCCCGCCATACCTGCCGCAATTGCAGGCAAAACCAAGATTCCGGCGCCGAGTACCGCGCCGATTGTCATCGCTGAGCCTTGCATCCAGCTGATGCTTTTTTTTAGAGAAACTTCTTTCGTCATTTTATTAGGCCACCTTATTTAGAATCTTATTGCGCAAAAGTTGTTTATAGCTTATCATATAAGTGAAATTTTGATAAGTCGATTATTTGGAATAAAATGATCGGTTTTACCGATAGGTGGGGTTGTATGTATATTAGGAACTTAGCGACATTTATTACTGTTGCCAGGCTGTTAAGCTTTGGTGAAGCGGCTCGCATGCTCAATTATTCCCAGTCGACGGTATCGGAGCAAATTCGCAGTCTCGAAGAAGAACTTGGGGTGCGAGTATTTGAGCGAATGGGCCGTAAAGTCTTTTTGACTGAGCAGGGAAAAAGGCTGTTGCCTTACGCCCAGCGTCTGGTAAGGGACACTGAAAATCTCAAAAACTTATTTAGTAATGATGAAGAGATATCTGGCACGATATTAATCGGCGCCGCGGAGACCCTCTGTGCTTTTTGGCTGCCGCCAATATTAAAGGAGTACAGAACGCTATATCCTCATGTCCAGATAAATATAAAAGTTGGAAATTGTGTGGAGTTTCCGCAGTGGCTGCAGCAAAATCTGGTGGATGTTGCCTTTAGCCTCCAGGATAATTACAAAGAGCCTCAGCTTAGAGAGCAGACGTTATTTATCGGAGATACAATGTTAATTGCCGCACCTGATCACGAGCTGGCAGCGCTGGAGGTTTTAGAAATTGGAGATTTAACCAATCAAACGCTGCTTATGCCGGAAGGATATTCTGGATATCCGATGGATTTGAAACTTTTGCTGGAAAAGGAGCAGGTACAGACCAATACTATCTTGGAGTTTGGCAGTCTTGAATCTATTAAACAATGCGTAAAAAATGGCCTGGGGATATCCTTGCTGCCAGAAATCGCAGTAGCAGAAGAAGTAAAACGCGGCGAAATTGTGAAACTAAATTGGCTAAGCGCAAGTATTTCGATTAAAGCCCAAATGGTTTTTCATCGGGATAAATGGCTGTCGTCGCCACTTGCCGCGCTGGAAAGTTTAATCTTAGCGAAACTATAGTTTTTAGGCAGGTTTGCTGTGCTATAATTATAGAAAAAGGGGATGAGCGTATGTCTGGTATTTCATTTGACCCCCAAGAACTAAAGCTGGAATATGTTTGTACATATAACCAATGTCATTATTATAAAATTCGGCTGAGTGGAAATTATTTTATTCCGGTTGAACTGGGCGGCGGTTCAATTAATCATGTAAAGCAAATTTATTTGGATGATTTTTATAAAATTTGTAAAGCGGCCGGGATTGCGGAAAAATGAGTGTAAAAAGGAGCTGCGGCATGCGATTATCGCATGCCGCAGCTCCTTTTTACAAAGATGGAATTAGGAAAGTGATTCAAGTTCTGCGTATCTTTTTACTAATTCAATTGGATGCATCGTCTTTTTCGCGGTTTCTTCAACAGACAGGCCCTGTTTCAAAAACCGTTTAATAACAAACTCCATACTTTCCCCAACCTCAATAATATGCAGATCCGGGTCATAAAAGCGAACAACGCGCTGGCCCCAGGGATATTCTTTAATGGGGTGAAGATACTTGGTTTTCGGGAAGCTTTTCAGATGTTTCATAAAGGCGTCTAAATCATCTTCTTCAAAATATAGCTCAAAATTATTGGCATTTCGCTTGATTTCGCGTTTATCAAAGCCTACTAAGTCAGCAAAGCCTGATTGCAGGACAAAGTTTCCTTCGAATGTAACATTGGCGCCAAAATCAAGAACGATTTTTTGCTGCATAACTTCCTGATAAAACTTTTTTGCTGCCTCGATATTCTTTACGGCAAGCAAGGTGCAGGTAAATTTCATGTTTTTTCTCCTTTGGTTTAATATGTCTTTATTATACATCAATATTTAAATGGTGCAATCAGGACTATTTCCGGGTATTTGGCCGCAATTATATATAATCAAAAGAATTTGGCCGATGTGCGACCTGTAATAGATCAAACAATTAGCTATGCAGTATGCGCCCAATAACCATCTGCACAGAAAAGGTATATAATGAACATAAGCCAAAATAAAGGGAGATGTTCATTATGGGAGATAAAAGCCCCAAGAACAAGGAAAAACAGAAAAGAAGAGCAGCCGTAAAAAAGGTGGCAGCAGCACATAAGCAAGACAAGCCTGCAGAGGAAGCCTGATAGATTTTTGGGCTAATTAAAATTACATTAGTGGAAAAGCAAAAAATCCTGACAAAACTTTAGTGATTTGGCAGGATTTTTTGCTTTTATAGGAAATAAACTTAAATGACTATTTTTTGGCTGAGGAGCATATAGCGTAGATCAGCATAGAAAGACAAGTGATAGGTGTAAACATGGTTATAAGATTTTGCAAAGCATTTGTGTGTATTATTGTTTTAAGTCTATCTGCTCAGGGGTTCTACTCTATATATGAGTATGATAATCGGGCGGCGGCGGAAAAAGTAATAGCGGCTTCAACCCAAACGGTTACTCAGCCTAAACGCAGAGTTATTCCAAAGGACATGCAGGAGCTTATCCTGGTTAACAAGGCGGTGCGGCTGCTTGCGGAGTATGAGCCGGCTGACTTAACTTTGGTAAGAGGCGTATATTTACGCAATGTAGCAGCAGGGGCATTAGCTAATATGCTGCGTGGGGCCGAGCAAGCGGGGATAAGTGAAATTGCCGTCGTGAGCGGGTATCGTTCCTATGCGACACAAGCAGCGGTGTATGCCAATAAAATCGCTCGCCTGCGTCCGGAGTATGGAGATGCAGCCCAAACAGAGGCGGAAAAGCTGGTGGCTCCGCCAGGGTCTAGTGAACATCAGACTGGGCTGGCGGTAGATTTGTCGATTGCTTCCTTTATGAACCGTGAATATGTGCTGAACTATGATTTTGCTTATACTGACGCTGACCGCTGGCTGATGAAGAATGCCTGGAAGTACGGGTTTATTTTGCGATATACTGAGGGAAAAGAAGCAAAGACCGGTTTTAGTTACGAGCCTTGGCATTATCGCTATGTCGGAGTAGAGCCTGCCCAAGCTATATATGAGGAGGGCATTTGCTTAGAGGAATATCTGAGCCAGTAAGAGCATATTAAAAATGCCCCTCCTGCGAGGGGCAGCGCAAGCAAATAATTTTGACAAATCAAGATATTTCCGATTGTTTTACGATATCGTTTATCATATAATAAAAATAATAGTATAAATGGCAAGGCGATAGAGAGAGGCAGTCTCTCTTTTTTCATAAGCGAAGAAAATAATCTAGGAGACTGTAAAAGGCTGCGGAGGTGAAGGTGTGAACACTATTAACATGTATTATGAGGACAAACTGGCTTTTGCGCGATTTGTTGAGCAGCACTCACATATTTTGTTTTCCCGGTCTTCATCCATCCTTGTGCAGGTTTTTTGCGGTCATAGCGCTCCGAAATATATAAAGGAGCTAGTGGCAGACATTGCTTTTAGGCTGCCGTCGGCTGCGATTATCGGGGCGACAACTTATGGCGGAATAATGGATGGCCAGGTTAGCGGGTTAAAGACGGTGCTTTCAATTACTGTCTTTCAGCATGCTGTTATTTGCGGGGCTTGTTTTCCCAAGGGGAATGAGGATGAGTATGATATTGGCAGGCAAATTGCGGCGCTGGGCAGTGAGAAGGCTAAAGCACTGATTTTGTTTGGCGCTGGCGCTAATATGCGCTTTGAACGTGTCTTAAAGGGAATTGAAGAGGCTAGGCCTGAGCTCATTGTTGCGGGTGGCAGTGCAGGACATAACGATGAAAATTATCCGGCGTTTGTTTTTTATAGCCAGGAGCTGGTTGAATGCGGCTTTGCTGGCTTGGTTATTGAGGGAGACGACCTTACGGTTCGTCAGTATTCCCATTTGGGGTGGCAGGCTATTGGTCAGGAAATGCCCATTACCGAGGTAATGGGCAATCGGGTATATACCATTAATGAACGGCCAGCCTATCAGATATATCAGCATTATCTCGGCATAGATAAAAAGAGCAGGTATTTTAGTGCGATGGAGTTTCCCCTCATTGTTAATCGCAATGGTTTTTTAATGGCTATAGCGCCGAAGAATTGTAATGAGGATGATTCCATTGACTTTTTTGGGGAAGTTTATCCCGAGGAAAAGGTCAGGCTGGGGTTTGGCAATGCAGAGATGATTTTGGAAAAGGTAGACGACCTCTGCCAGGAAATTACCAAAAGTGATGTGGAAAGCATCTTTGTATATTCGTGTGAATGCCGGCTTGGTTTTTTTAGAGATCTAGCTGATATGGAGACACAGCCGCTGCAAAAAATTGCGCCAACCGCAGGCTTTTTTACAACTGGTGAATACTACCATAGCCAAGGGAAAAATCAATTATTAAATTCTACGATGACAGTGCTTATGCTGGCAGAGTCTGGGGACGAAAGGATATATTCAGATTTGATTGCTGGCAAGGTGCATGACGCGAACTGCGCGTTTGCTTCAGAGAATATTAATGCGAGAAGTACAGAGGCGCTAAAGGCCTTGGCCCATTTAGTCAATACAGTTACCGCTGAATTGGAGGCTGCCAATCAGGAACTGAATTATGCTGGAATGCATGATTCGCTGACAGGAATCTATAATCGTACCTTTTTTGACCAGACAATGAAACGTCTAGAGCTGGTTGATAGTTCAGTTGGCATTATTATCTGTGATTTAGATTCTTTAAAGCTGGTTAATGATACGCTTGGCCACAAATCCGGCGACAGAATTATTCGCCAGTTGGCCAGGATAATGCAGGAGTCTTGCCGTAAAGAAGATATTGTGGCGCGAATCGGCGGCGATGAGTTTGTATTAATCGTGCCGGAAGCGCCGGAAGCAACGATTGCCGATATTTGCCAGCGTATACAGAGCGGCGTGTTAAAATACAGAGAAAGTGATAGTCTGATTTATGTTTCAGTAGGATTTTCCTACAGAGTAAAAGGCAGCGTACGGAGTTTGCGCGAGGTTTTTTCCTTAGCTGATAATGCTATGTACCGGTATAAAAAGGCACATAAAGATAAAGTGCAGCAAGAAATTATGCAAAGTATTGCGCAAATATCTCTTCCATAAACGTAAAAAGCAGGGGGCTGTCGCACTAAGTAAAATTAGTGCAGCAGCCCCCTGCTTTTTACATATAAAAGAGTGCAGCCAACGATTCTTTTAAATTTTAAATTGCTTAATTTCCTGCTGCAGCTGCTCCGTAATGGCTACTACCTCTTTTGCCGAGTGGGCGATGGTTTGTACGGTGGCTGTCTGCTGTTCGGCTGAGGCGGCAATTTCTTCGATCCCCGCCGAGTTTCCTTCGGATATGGCGGCAATGTTGGTAATGATATTGTCTACATTCTGAGCCTTGCTCTCGATCGAGGCTGCACTATTTTGGACATCCTTGATTTTGGTTACAATTGATGCAACAGAGGTACCAATCGTATTAAAATAATCATTAATTTCGTTTACTGATTGCTCCTGATTGCTTACGGCAGTAGATGTGGTGTTTATTTCCTGTACGGCCTCTGCCATCATTTGCTGTATTTCGGCAACCAGATTGGTAATTTCGCTGCCGGACTGAGCTGATTGTTCGGCAAGTTTTCGAACTTCTTCGGCCACGACGGCAAAGCCTCGTCCTTGCTCGCCGGCGCGGGCGGCCTCGATGGCGGCATTTAGGGCCAGCAGGTTGGTTTGTGCAGCAATGCCTGTAATTACTTCAACAATTTGGCCGATTTTTTTAGAATGCTCAGCAAGCAAGGAGATTCGTTTGCCGACATTGTCGGAAGCTTGTTTGCTTTCAGCCATCAAATCTTTTTGCCGGGTCATGGCGCTGTCGCCTGAGCTAATCACATTATGTACATCGTCAGCTAACTTTGCGCAAAGCTCAAAGCTTTTGGTAATGGATTGTATGGAGTTTGTCATTTCATTAATCATAGCCGCTTCTTTTTGGATGGAGGCGGACTGATCAGTAGTACCTTTGGCCATATCAGAAATGGCCAGGGCAATTTGTTCGGAGGTTTTTCCTGTTTCATTAGCGGAAAGGTGCATTTCGTGTGCAGCTGCTACGGTGTGATCACTGGAACTACTGATTTTTGTAATTAAACCATGTAAATTAGTACTCATTTTGTTAAATGACGCCGAGAGTTCGGCAATTTCATCTTGCCCGTTTTGGGTTGCTTGTATTGTTAAATCGCCTTCGGCTACCAGCTGTGCTTTTTCGTTAAGTTCAAGTATCGGCTTAGTCAGGCGTTTGGCAATCAGTAAAGTAATTCCGATTACAAGTATAATTAAGAAAACAGTTGCCAGACCAAAGAAGAGTTTTAAATTAACCAAAGGTCGATAAACTTCGCTTTCAGGCACTGAAATCAAAAGTGTCCAGCCTGTCGAAGGAAGCTTATTGTAAAACATTAGGTTAGCCCCATTAAAGTTGTAGGAAATAAAGCCCTTTTCATTGGCGATAACTTGTTTTAGTACATTTTGAATTGGCTTAAGTTGTTCTACTTCCAGAGCATTTTTTGATAAAACCTCTTTATCAGGATGGGCCAGTACAAGGCCGTTCTTGTCAAGGAGGGCGGCATAGCCGATACCATGCATATTAATATCTTTTATTTGCGCAACTAGTGTTTTCAAAAGAATATCTTCACTAAGAACGCCGCGTAGGTTGCCAGATGGTGTTTTTAGCGGCATGACAGCGGAGATGACATACTCATTGGTAGTTCCATCCAAAAAGGGATCAGAAAACGTTAGTTTGTCAGCCTGTATGCCTGCTTTATACCAAGGACGGGTGCGTGGATCAAAATCAGCAGGAGGATTCCAGCCGCTGCCGTCTATAATTTTGCCGTCTGGTGTGCCAAGATACAAGTCCGAGATATCTTTATCAGCATTTTTGTAACCCGTAAGCTGAGACATTTGGATATCGGCTTCACCTAATGAAGCATTTAGTGTGCCTGCGGTCATTTGCAGGCCGTTGCTTTTGCCTACCAGCCAGCCATCAAAGCGATTGACATGAGCGGTTACAGCAGCATCCATTTCGGCTATAATTTTTTCAGTGAAAATGTGATTGGTGTAAAAATAACCAATGGTTGAGATTAATAATAGTGAGCAAGCGGTTAATAGGGAAAAGATAAGTACTAATTTGGTTCTTAGTTTCATAACCACACTTCCTTTGATTTAATTTGAGCTGCGCTCCTAAAACGAAAAGAGGTAGTTCAAAAACAGTTGCCTACTTTTAAACTACCTCTTCATTGAGGATGCGTTAACGCATAATCATTTTTTTACTGTATTCTCTATATTTGGCTAAAATCCTGCAGATTTATGGTACTTTTTAGTTAATTTTGTTGATGCATCAAATGTATTTTTGCGTAATGGATATTTTGTAGGATTTTTAAAGCATACTGCCGAACATAACAGCTATATAATGTGGCTGGGAGATAGAGGTTATGGAGCTAAATTTGATAGTGGGCCCTGCGGGTACGGGGAAAACAAGATTTTGTATGGAAGAAATTCAAGGTCGGCTAAGACAATCCCCTGAGGGGCGGCCGCTCATATTATTATTGCCGGAGCATGCGACTTTTCAGATGGAGCGGGAACTTGCAGCTGCTCAAGGTCTAGGCGGGTTTACCCGCGCTTATGTAGTAGGATTTCGCCGTTTGGCGCATAATGTGTTTGAAGAAGTTGGCGGTGCTGTACGGCCGCATATTACTGAGCTTGGCAAAAGATTGGTGCTAAGCCGTCTGATGCTAGAGCGGCAAAAAGAGCTTTCTGCGTTTTACCAGGCGGCCGGACAGCGGAATTTTGCTGAAAATTTGTCTGGGATGATTAAGGAATTTAAGACCTATGCCATTAAGCCTGAGCAGATAAAACAGGTTCAAAAGGATTTGCCTCCTTCGCCGCTCTTAGATAAGCTGCATGATTTGGGAGTTTTATATGAGGGCTTTGAGTCTTTTTTTGCAGGACGCTATACAGATCCGGAAGATTATTTAGATATGCTGGCTGAAAAGATTCCTGAGGCGGCGCTGATACAAGGGGCCGAAGTGTGGATTGACGGATTTTTGTGGTTTAATCCGCGTGAACTATTGGTGCTGTCTGAGATACTTAAAACAGCAGCCAAAGTGACGGTGACATTATGTATAGAGTCGCCTGACTCCATAGGGCATCAAAGAGAAACAGCCTTGTTTCACCGTCAGTGGAAGACTAGAGAGGTCCTTAAAGAAATGGCCAAGAGTCAAGGTGCGCCTTTTAAAGAAGTGGAATTTATCAAAAATTGGCGAACCCAAGGCCTTCTTGCGCATATTGCCAAGCAGTTTTTTTCCTTTCCAACTCTTTTGTATCGTGGTCGGTGTGAGGGGCTAAAGGTGGTGGAAGCCGCCAACAGGCGTCTGGAGGTAGAGGGCATTGCCCGGGACATTTTGGGTTTATTACGGGATAGGGAGTATCGCTGGCGGGATATTGTTATACTGCTCAGGGA
>JAJFUN010000110.1 GCA_021372375.1 Pelosinus sp.
CAAGCTTTGAGGCACGTTCGATTAATCCTTTAGCATCACGAATGGCCTCTTTTACCGGTACTTCCAGCATGGGCAGCCCTTGAAACTTAGTTTTATCAACATTCGTATCGGCCGCAATAATTACGGCATGTGCCTCTTTAAGGTCAGCTGCAGTAATTTCGTTTTCCGCTCCAACAGACCCTTGGGTTTCCACCTTAATATCAATCCCCATGGACTTTGCCGCCATTTGCAGCGCTTCCGCCGCCATATAGGTATGAGCAATACCAGTTGGACAAGCTGTAATAGCCACTAATTTCATAAGACACCTCTCCCCGCTAATTTATTTTAATTAATTAGAACGCCTGTAATATATCATTGTAGCTTTGGGCTGACAATAATTTACTTCTCACTTCTTCATGCATTAGTTTGCGAGAAATAAAGGATAGTACCTGCAAGTGCGTATCATCTGAATTATTGGGCACTGCAATTAAAAAGAATAAATGTGCCGGCTGATCATCCATAGAGCCATAATCAACCCCTGCTTTTGATATGCCAAACGCCAAAGCCGGCACTTTTACACTGGCGTCTTTACCGTGCGGAATAGCAATTCCCATGCCAATTCCAGTAGAATAGTGCTCTTCCCGCTTAAAAACGGCTTGCTTAAATTCTTCTTTGTCTAGTAAAATGCCGTCTGCATCTAAAAGAGCGATCAATTCTTCAATAACCTGGTTTTTGCTTTTGGCCTGCAAGTCAAAACATACTCTCGAAGGTGCTAATAATTTTTGAATTTCCATGTTATCTCCTCCATGTTGTTATTTGTACTTGTGCTAATAGATTATTTACAGTTTGCAGCGTTGCCGCCTGTGTACCAGGAAGCATTACAGCCGCTGCCGCCGCAGCTGCGGACAAACGCATAGTTTCGGCTAAATCAAGCCCTCTTGCCAGGCCCACAGCCAAGCCAGCTACCATGGTATCCCCAGCGCCTACCGTACTGCCTACGGTTACAACAGGCGGTTTTACTAAAAACGCTTCGCTGTCATTAACCGCAAGTGCACCATTTTGCCCCATCGAAACAACAATTAAAGAAATGCCTGCTTGTTTAAGATACGAAATACCCTCGGCTAATCCATTTTCCATTGTAATTTTTTTGCCAAGCAGCGCCGACAATTCATCAATATTTGGTTTAACTGCATACGGCTTTGCCAAAATTCCCGCCTGCAGAGCTTCCCCGCTGGTATCAAGAATTACCTTACAATTATATTTGTGCAAATTTTTAATAAATTGTGCGTAAATATCTATCGGCATATTACTAGGTAAATTTCCTGATAGGACAATCCATTCGCATTCTTTTGCCAGTGAATAAATTTTGTCTTCTAACTGACAAAAGTCCGTCTTTGTTGGTGACACGCCAGAAAAGTTAATTTCGGTAACTTCGCTATTTTCTTCATCAACCACTTTAATATTTACCCTGGTATTACCCGTAACGCGAACAAACGCTTCTTCAATATTTTCTTGCTGAAAATACTTTGTAAATAGCTCTGTATTATTTTCCCCCAAAAAACCTGTTACAACAACATCCTGCTCTAGGGCCTTGACCGCCTTGGCCACATTAATCCCTTTACCGCCAGGATCGGTTCTTTCACATTCCACCCGATTGACCTGGCCTTTAAGAAATCGCGGCATATATAAAGTCCTATCCAGGGCCGGATTCAGGGTAATTGTAACAATCTTACCTTTTTTACATTTGCTTGTCACAATTATCGACCTCCATTACTACTTTTTCGGTAATAAAACGCTGGTAATTCCACGTAACGTAGTTAATAGTTCTTCATCAATAGTATTATCAGTTATTATTCCTTTAATATCTTCTAGAGCGCAAATTCTGGCAAAGCACCGCTTACCAAATTTTGAATGATCTGTTACCAGATAAACTGCTTTGCCAACTGTAAGCATGGTCTGTTTGGTCTGTGCTTCCATCATATTTTGGGTAGTAGCACCGAATTCAATGTCTACCGCATTAGCTGCCAAGAAAACCTTATCAAAATAGAACCTTTTTACTATTGATTCAGTTATCGGTCCAACTAAAGAGTGAATATTTTTCCGCAGCATGCCGCCTAAAACAAGAACTTCCACATCGGCACTGTCCATAAAGACACGCACAATTTCCATACTATTAGTAGCTACCGTAATCTTCTTAGTACGCAGTGCTTTGGCAATTTCCAAAGTTGTCGTGCCCGCATCCAGCAGTACAGTTTCACCATCTTCGACCAAACCGGCGGCAACTTCAGCCATTAAACGTTTTTCCTCAAGCAGCTGAACCTCACGATCACCAAAACTTAATTCCATGCCAATCTCAGAAGAAACCGCCCCGCCATGTGTCCGCTGCAAGAGACCAGCTTGGTCTAAATCCTGCAAATCACGTCGAATGGTTGATTCTGACACATCAAACATCTCGCTTAACTCTATAACCTTTACCGGCTTGCCATTTTTAATTAGTTCTAATATTCGTTTATGCCGTTCTTCCGCAAACATAGCATCAATCCCCTTAATCGTTTATGAACTATATTGATTATTTATGCTCATTTTAATTGATAAATAAAAATAAATCAAGCATTTTCATTCATATTTTTTAAAAAATTAGATTTTTCTTAAATGTATAGGATATATTTGATTTCCCATTTAGAAGTAGGCACGCCCAACAATAAAAATAGACCAGCCTCTTATCAGAAGCTGGTCTATTCATTCTTTACCGTTATTCAAATGAGCATAAACGCGCATATACTAATTGGTGACTGCCGGCAGTAGCCTGTCGCGCTTATTTTTCGCGGCTGCGAAAAAATCATGGATAAATTGGCGATCGCCATGTTCCATCGCCTCAATCATCTCGCTAAGCAGCCCCTGCAAATTGCGCAGACTGTCCGCGATAGCTTCCGGATTCGTCATGCAGATATCTGCCCACATATCAGCATTTGAGGAAGCAATCCTTGTAGTATCACGAAAGCCACCAGCCGCCAGTTTCAGACTTTCCTCTTTTTCCGGGTACAATTCGAGGAGATTAACCATCGCGGCAGCTGTTACGTGAGGTACATGGCTGATTACTGCTGCACACCGGTCATGAATTACTGCATCCATGACCGTAACCATCGCACCTGTTGCTTTGGCAAGTCTACAAACCTCATCAATCGCTTGTTCAGAAACCTTCTTATTTAAAATTACAATATACCACTTATTGCGAAACAAAGCTTTATCCGCCGCCAAAATCCCGCTTTGCTCCCGACCTGTCATAGGATGTCCGCCAATATAAGTAATTCCCTCAGGAAGCAGCTTTTCGAGCATTTCCCCAATATACCTTTTAGTGCTGCCAACATCGGTAATAATAGTCCCTTGTTTTAAAAACGGCAGTATCTGTTTAACCATCGGCTCAATTTGTAGCACCGGCGTACATAAATATACTACCTCAGCCGTAGAAACCACTTGTGCTAAATCGAGCGAAAACTTATCAATTGCCCCGCAGGCTACCGCCTGGCGCATGGAAGTTTCCTCTTTATCAAACCCGGTAATCAAAATTTCATCTTTGAAAGCTGCTTTTAAAGCAAGTCCCAAGGAACCGCCAATGAGTCCAAGTCCGATGATGGTAATGCGCTGCTGCCTCATGCTAATTTTTTACCTACGACTGCGGCAATCTGCACAACTTCTGCCATCAACGCTTCAAAATTCTCCGGTGTTAAAGATTGCTTACCATCAGATAAAGCAACTGTCGGATTGGGATGCACTTCGATAATTAGCCCATCCGCCCCGGCAGCAATGGAAGCCCTCGACATCGGCCGCACTAGTTTCCATTTGCCTGTACCATGACTTGGATCAACAATAACCGGCAAATGACTGAGATTTTTCACGGCAGCCGCCGCGCTCAAGTCTAAAGTGTTCCGGGTATAATCTTCAAAAGTACGAATGCCGCGTTCACATAATACAACATTATAATTGCCTTCATTCATAATGTATTCTGCTGCATTGAGCCACTCGTTGATAGTCGCGGCCATGCCGCGTTTTAGCAGCACAGGTTTATTTAATTTCCCTACCGCTTTTAAGAGCTGGAAGTTTTGCATATTCCTAGCACCTATTTGCAGCATATCAGCGTACTCAGCGACACCTGCCGCAGACTGAACATCAATCACTTCGGTAACGATTTTAAGGCCTGTTCTTTCCCTTGCTTCCGCCAAAAATTTCAAGCCTTTTTCTTCTAAGCCCTGAAAGGAATACGGTGATGTACGGGGTTTATACGCACCGCCGCGTAAAAACTGCGCGCCGGCTTTTTTTACAATTTCGGCTG
>JAJFUN010000125.1 GCA_021372375.1 Pelosinus sp.
TCAGTGGATTACCGTGATAATGATAAGTATTTTGTGCCCAGCAGCTTTCAACCCGACAGCGATGCACCATGGGTAGTGCGCGTGTCAGAGGTACTTGGGACTTGTCATCATAATATTGTACTTGATACTCCCGATTTGGCGGGAAGTTTGCCAGGGGCAGCTATGGCTCGCGATTTGCCGGGGATGGCAGATGTAGATACTTCTCTTTACCTATTTTGTCAGGAGATAAAAAAAGGAGTGACTGTAGCCCTTTCCGGGGAATGTGCGGATGAAGTATTTGGCGGGTATCCTTGGTTTTACCGTCCAGAAATGGTAAAGGCGCATACTTTTCCGTGGTCACCGCGGCCGGAAATGAGACTTGATTGGCTGTCAGCCGAACTTTTAGAGCATATGCATCCGCTTAGTTATGTTACTGAGCGCTATGAGGAAGCTATCAGCGAAGTACCTCACTTTAGAGGCGAAGAGACTAATGCTGCCAGAATGCGGGAAATTTTTTATCTTAGCCTGACACGCTGGATGCCGACCCTCCTTGATCGCAAAGATCGTATGAGTATGGCATTTGGCCTTGAGGTCAGGGTGCCGTTTTGTGATCATCGCTTGGTGGAATATGTCTGGAATATTCCGTGGCATATGAAGTATTTCCGTGAAAGAGAAAAGGGCTTACTCCGCGAGTCTATGAAAGGTATTTTGCCTGAGGATGTATTATGGCGGAAAAAGAGTCCTTATCCGAAGACGCATAATCCAATCTATTTGGACTTGGTACGCCGGCAGGCGCTCGAAATATTGGCGGATAATTCATCGCCCCTGCAGCCGCTGATTAATATCCCCAAAATCAAGGAGATTGCCGCCAGTGATTTAAAGGCAACCAATATCCCCTGGTTTGGGCAGCTCATGGGAGGCGCTCAGCTATTTGCTTATCTAATTCAAATGGATGCCTGGCTGCGCAAGTATAAGGTAGAGATTGTCTAAAACGACGATAGGCTTTGAGTTATGGGCTATGAGCTAGCGGTTATGAAAAAAGCATTTTGGCGCAAGGCCTTGCTCTTTGGTTTTTAAGCCAAGAGCCCTGCGCCAAAAGCTGGTTTTTTATTCCCATTTATTGCTGAGTGACTGGCTATGTTTCTTATGCTATAGTAATTTACATAACATAATATATTTCAATTTACTTATGAGGTGACACAATGCTAAAAAAGATGGCTAGACTCGTTATGATGGTTTCCTTATTTGCCTTTGTTGTGACTTTAGCAGGCTGCAGCGGCGGCGGACAAACTGTGCAGCGGATTGCCGGCTTATCACCGGAAGATGTAGTGAAGACTTTTGTTGATGCAGCTAAGAATAATCGTCTCAGTGAAGCTGCATTATATGTTGCGGCTACATCAAAAAGTAATCCACAGACAGTACTTAAATATGTAACCGGTCAAACCGATGTTCAGCAGCTTAAAGATGCAAATTTGCTTTTAGTAAAGCAGGTCGTAGTTCAGGGAGATTATGCAGTAGTGGCAGTTGGGCTGAAAGCGGACAGCTATCAAGTAAAAGCAGTCGGTTTAGAAAAGGTTGCAGGAGAATGGTATATTGTGGATTTTGATCAGATTTTAAATAATGCTAAGTATAATATTTTACGTGGTTTGTTGTCTAATATTTAGTAGTTATGTAAATATCCTAAAATGAATTATTCCTATTTGCGATATTTCCTTATAGGAATATGTTTTTCCGCAATTTTATTCTAGGTCATCGTCTTATCATTGAAGTGTGGAGAAGACAAATAAAAACACCTATCGCAAATATCAGCGATAGGTGTTTTAGTTATTCAGGACAGTGTTTTGGTGTTGCTTTTTGTTTGTTTCTTGTTTTTTTCCAGTGTCCAATGGCAATAACTGCGATGATTAACAGAACGATTAAATAGTTCTCAAAACGGTGTAGCCAAGGGCCTAAGGCTTTGTCGCCTGAAATCATTTCAGCAGCAGCATATCCTAAAATACCTGCTCCGAGATATACAATTGCTGGGAATTTGTCCATTAATTTCATAAGTAGTTGCGCACCAAATACTACCATGGGGATACTAATCAAGAGTCCGATAATAATGAGTGAGTATTTGGACCCCGGTACTGTTTGTGCAATGGCTGCCAAGGCAAGTACATTATCAAGGCTCATAATCAGATCGGCAAAGAGGATAATTTTAACGGCTTCTTTTAGTGAATGGGCCGCTGCGCAGTCTTCTTCGTTTTTGTCATCTCCTAATAGATTAATCGCAATATATAATAGTGCCAGGCCTCCGAGAAACTGTAAGTAGGGAATGTCCAGCAAAAGGGCGGCGACAAAGGTTAGAATAATGCGCAGTACTACTGCGCCCGCACTGCCCCAAAATATTGCTTTATTACGCTGCTCGGCAGGCAAGCGTTTACTGGCGAGCGCAATGATAACGGCATTATCCCCGCTCAAAATGAGATTGACTAGGAGAATACTGCTTAACGCAGTAATCCATTCTGGACTGAGCATAAATAAATCCTCCTTTTTTAAATACTTCTTAAAAATTATAACAATGTCTTTAGTTTAAGCAAAGGTGTTGTCAATATACACAGATATAGAGGTATTTATTGTTACGAGTGATAGTGCCATTTTTCTGTGATATGTTTATGTTTGAGTTTTTTAAAATGGCCAACGGTGAGAACAAAAATCACTGACAATACAATAAATGGGGTTTCAAACTGTTTGAAAGCGCCGGCTAGTGCTTTGTCGCCAATCATCATTTTCGCAGCGGCATAACCCAATATCCCGGCACCTATGTATACAAAGACCGGAAACTTGTCCATTAGTTTTGTTAATAGCTGGGCGCTGAAAACTACTAAAGGAATACTAATCAAGAGGCCGATAATAATAAGCGAGTATTTGGCATCAGGTACCGTTTGCGCAATAGCAGCCAGTGCAAGTACATTATCAAGGCTCATAATCAGGTCGGCAAACAGTATGATTTTTATAGCTTCTTTTAAGGAATGGGCCATTTTACAGACTTGTTCATCTTCAGCGCAACTTAAAAGATGAATAGCAATGTAAAAAAGGGCCAGACCACCCAAGAACTGCAGGAATGGGATTTGTAGTAGAATGACTACTGCAAAAGTTAAAAGAATACGTTGTATTACTGCACCGGCAGTGCCTAGGAAGATAGCTTTTTTACGTTCTCTGCTAGGCAATTGTTTACTGGCAAGAGCAATGAGGACTGCATTATCCCCACTTAAAATAAGATCAATGAGCAGGATACTGCACAAAGCTGAAAACCATTCGGGGGTAAACATCAATTAATTCTCCTTTCAACGATAGGTATAAGTTAACAGTAAATAAAAAAGACCTTGCCTCTAACTAGAGACAAGGTCTTGCTTGCAACGACAAAGATGCCAGCAGTGCCGGGATTTCTCCGTATTGACGACAGATGCTGTAAAAGCTACTCCCCTTGTAAATCTTTATGGTAATTGTAACATAATATGGAATAGCCCGTCAACATTAGTAGGACGTAAATTAGCATGAAAATACATTACAGCGGCTCTTGGGCAATGTATGATAAATGTATTATTTTAATAGAAGGCAATTATTATCTTTCAATAATAACCTATGTTATAATAAAGTAATTATACATTGCGGGAGTTGATTTTTTTGCTGACAGCACTTTATGCTGATAAAAAAGGAGAAATTTTTGATGCGCCTGGGATTCAGGCAGTTGGGCGGGTAGGTTACGATGAAGTTAAGCTTCATCTTGAGGATATGATTCCTATGCCAGAGGGGGCGGTGCTGGCCTTTTTGCCGGGAAGAACGGCACTTGGTATTAGTAAAGATAAGATTGCTCCTATACAGGGCAAAGTACTTGCGGTAGCGGTCATGTTGCCGGCAGGCTATACCAGGACGCATGTGCCGGCCTTTTTAAAACATGTGGACGCACCTATTTTGCCGCTATATGGCTATGCGGCGGCAGCGCTGTATAATGATGAAATTTATGTAGCGGCTGTCAAAAGCGATGAAAATGAAAAGTGGCATCCTTACAGCTATAATACCCCGGATCTTAAAAAGAAAGTCTCACGTATAAAACGGGAGTTTATGGGAAACCGTATTGTTGAGCAGCTTGCGCATTGTTCACTGAAGTGGCAATGCTGCACAGCGGAAAACTTATTTTATCAGCGGTGGGAAGCGGGGATTCCGACTTCACCTGTGTGCAATGCCAATTGCTTTGGCTGTATTTCGCTGCAGCCTTCTGAATGCTGTCCGTCGCCGCAAAAACGTATTGATTTTATTCCAACTCCCGAAGAAATTGCGGCAGTGGGAACTTTCCATCTAGGAAATGCTCCGGAAGGCATTATCAGCTTCGGGCAAGGCTGTGAAGGTGAACCCTCTCTTTCTTTTGAAAATATTGCAGCCGCGATGAAGCTGATTCGGGTGAAAACGAAAAAGGGTATGATTAATATCAATACAAATGCTGGCTTTACCAAAGGCATTAAGGCCATTGTCGATGCCGGACTTGATAGTATGCGGGTTAGCATTATAAGCGCTATTCCCGAAGTCTATCAGGCTTATTATCGCTCGAATTATACCCTTGATCATGTACGGGAGTCGATTGCTTATGCCAAACAGAAAGGCGTATATGTATCACTTAATATGCTGACTTTCCCAGGACTAAACGACCGCCCGGAAGAAGTGAAGGCCTGGATAGAGTTTATCAAAGCAGCAGATGTTGATATGATTCAGCTCAGAAACTTAAATGTTGATCCAGATGCGTTCTTGGAAATTATGCCGGAGTCAGCAGGAACCCCCATCGGAATTCGCCAGTTTATTGACGCGCTCAAACACAATGTGCCGAGGCTGGCTATCGGCAGCTTTAGTCATTATAAGAAGTGAGGCAGGCTGTGGGTTATGGGCTATGGGGGTGAACCAAAAGCCCAAAACTCAAAGCTCATAGCCAATAGCCCGTAACCAAAATTTTTTTTCTCCCGTCTTGCATAATAAAATGTGCTATGCTATAATCATCTAGTATGAATTTAAGCGGTTTGTTAAAGTGAGGTGCAATATAAATGAAAGAAAAAATTCATCCGAATTTTGGTGAGGCAAAAGTGATTTGCGGTTGTGGCAACACTTTTATGACTGGATCTGTTAAAAAAGAGCTTCGTGTGGATGTTTGCTCCAAATGTCATCCGTTCTTCACTGGTCAGCAACGTAATATTACAGCTGGTGGACGTATTGAAAAATTCAACAAACGTTATGGCTCAAACGCCTAAGACGGAAGCAGCAGAGCAGAGATGCTCTGCTTCATTTGTATTTATGTGTTTTTAGAGAGGGGGGTCTTTTGGTGAGTGATGCTGTTAAATATGGCGGACAAGCCGTTATTGAAGGTGTTATGATGCGTGGTCCTGGGGTCATTGCGACAGCAGTGCGCGAACCTTCAGGTGAAATTACTGTAAAAAAAGATCCGCTGTTTTCAATAACTGAGAAGTATTCTATACTCAAGAAACCGATGATTCGCGGTGTCGTTGCATTAGCTGAGTCGCTGGTGTATGGCCTCAAGGCTTTATCCTTTTCGGCTCAGACGGCAGGTGAGGAAGGTGAAGAACTCTCAAACAAAGAAATTGCCATGACCATGCTGTTTTCTATTGCGCTGGCGATTGGCCTTTTTGTGGTCATTCCTACCTATGCGGCCAAATTTATTCATAGCACGGTAACGGATGCCACCATGCTTAACTTGTTTGAGGGTATACTTCGTTTAGTGATATTTTTAGCCTATATTATCGGGATTTCCATGATGAAGGATATTCGCCGTGTATTTGAATATCATGGCGCCGAACATAAAACTATCCATGCTCAGGAAGCGGGCGTACCCTTAATACCGGAAAATGTGCGTCCGTTCAGTACGCTGCACCCGCGGTGCGGTACGAATTTCCTCTTGATTGTCATGGTTGTTAGTATTATTATGTTTGCCTTTTTAGGCTGGCCTTCGCTCCTAGAACGCATTCTTTCCCGCGTTATTTTGATGCCGCTTGTAGCTGGTATTGCCTATGAAATGATTCGCTATGCCGGGCGCAGTGACAGTAAATGGGTAGCGGCAGCGATTGCGCCTGGACTGTGGCTGCAAAAGCTGACCACCCGTGAACCAGATGATTCGCAGCTTGAGGTAGCCATTCGGGCGCTTCAGGCAGTGATGCCGGAGGAAACAGAGAATGAAGAAAATGCTGTAGTCGAAGAAACTATAGAAAAAAACTAGCATGAGGTGAATTCTGTGCTTGACAAATTACAAGCCATTGAAGATAAGTGCTGTGAACTCGAGAATATGATAAGTGACCCATCGGTTATGGCCAACATGACGGAATGGCAAAAGCATACTAGAGCGCATGCCAAACTAATTCCTGTGGTGACTAAGTTCCGGGAATACAAAAAGGTCTTAGAGGGACTGGCTAATACTCGCGAAATGCTCAAAGATGAGCTGGATGCTGAACTTAAGGAAATGGCTGAAGCGGAAGAAAAAGAACTTAAGGCCGAGCAGGCAGTGCTGCAGGATGAACTTCGTATTTTGCTCTTGCCGCGTGATCCGAATGATGACAAGAGTGTCATTGTGGAAATTCGCGGCGGGGCTGGCGGCGATGAAGCAGCACTCTTTGCCGGTGATTTATTTCGTATGTATACGCACTATGCGGAAAGTAAGGGCTGGCGAACCGAACTATTAGATGCAAATGCGCCGGATTTGGGCGGCTTTAAAGAAGTTATCTTTGTCGTAGATGGCGATGGCGCCTATAGCCGTCTTAAATACGAAAGTGGTGTGCATCGTGTACAACGTGTGCCGACAACTGAAGCCAGCGGTCGCATTCATACCTCGACGGTAACGGTAGCGGTGCTGCCGGAAGCCGAGGAAGTTGATATTGACATCAATCCCACTGATCTTAAAATTGATACGTATCGTGCCAGCGGCGCGGGTGGGCAGCATATCAATAAAACCGAATCAGCAGTTAGAATTACCCATTTGCCGACAGGCACTGTTGTAACCTGTCAGGATCAAAAGTCGCAGCTTAAAAATCGTGAGCAGGCTATGCGTGTTCTGAGGGCGCGGATTCTTGAAATGGCGCAGGAAGAACAACACGCCAGCGTTGCCGAAGAACGGAAAAGCCAGGTTGGTACAGGTGACCGCAGTGAGCGCATTCGTACCTACAATTTTCCACAAGGGAGAGTTACCGATCACCGGATTGGTCTTACCCTGCATAAACTTGATTTTGTTTTAAATGGTGACTTGGACGAATTATTAGATGCGCTTATTACAGCCGAGCAAAGCATGCGGCTTAAACAGGCTGAATAAGATGGATAAAACAAAAGAAATTTGGACTATTGGCGCAATTTTAAAATGGACTGGGCAGTACTTTCAGGAAAAAGGCGTGGATAATCCGCGCCTTGACGCGGAAGTACTGCTTTCCCATATTCTTGGGCAAGATCGTTTGCATTTGTATGTGCATTTTGATCAGCCGCTTACGCGCGGGGAACTGGCCAGTTTTCGTGAAATGGTCAAAAAGCGGGCTGGGCGGATGTCGGTCGCATATATTATTGGTCATAAGGAATTTATGGGGCTGGATTTTTTAGTATCGCCTGCTGTGCTTGTGCCAAGACCTGATACGGAAATTTTGGTCGAAGCGGTAAGTACCAGGCTGGGGAATTTTGCAGCTCCACGAATTTTGGATATTGGTACAGGCAGCGGGGCTATCTTAATTAGTTTACTAAAGAGCCTGCCAAGTGGACTTGGCACAGCAGTAGATATTTCTCCTGAGGCTTTGGCGGTAGCGAAGAAAAATGCCCAAAGTCATGGTGTAAATGAAAGGGCCCAGTTTTGCTTAGGGAATGTATTTGAGCCTGTAGCTGGGCAAGTTTTTGATTGTGTGGTAAGTAATCCGCCCTATATCCCTGACGGCGAGCTTGCCGCTCTTGCGCCTGAAGTGCGGGGCGAACCTCAGTTAGCGCTTGCCGGCGGAGTTGACGGTCTTGATTTTTATCGCCGTATTATTAGTGAAGGCGCAATTTATTTAGCCGCAGGCGGTCTTTTGGTGCTCGAAGTTGGCGCCGGACAGGCCCGGGAGGTAGCTCTTCTAGCAGAAAACACACCACTCAAAAACAATGCTATTATTAAAGATTATGCCGGAATTGAGCGGGTAGTGCTGATGGTCAAAGAATGATTGTGAGGGGTCAGTATGGATACCAAACATTATGTTGTAGATAGAGATAAACCAGACAGCAAAATATTGTCAGAGGCGGCCGCTAATTTGCGCAGCGGCAAATTGGTGGCTTTCCCAACTGAAACGGTATATGGTTTGGGGGCCAACGGCTTTGATGAGCAGGCGGTGAAATCTATTTATCAGGCCAAAGGGCGGCCATCTGATAATCCGCTTATTTTACATATTGCTGCAGTGCATGAAGTGGAAAAGCTTACCCAAAATATTTCTGCTAATGCCCGGGCATTAATGGCTGCATATTGGCCGGGGCCATTGACGATAATTCTTGAACGGAGCAAGATCATTCCAAACGCTGTGACAGGCGGCCTGGATACAGTTGCTATTCGTATGCCCAGCTCTATTGTCGCTAGAGAGCTTATTCGCCTCGCAGGCATTCCGGTAGCGGCGCCTAGTGCCAATGTATCAGGACGTCCTAGTCCTACTAATGCGGATGATGTGTTGGTTGATTTAAGCGGGAAGATAGCGGTTGTTTTGGATGCAGGGCCGTGTGATATAGGGGTAGAGTCTACCATCGTTGATTGTACTACTCCTGTACCTACTATTTTGCGGCCTGGCGGGATTACTTTGGAAATGCTGGTGGAAACCCTTGGGGACGTGGAAGTTGATCCGGGGCTCGTCAGTAATAATATGGTAGCGCGAGCGCCTGGCATGAAATATCGGCACTATGCGCCTATAGCACCTATGACACTTGTGGAAAGCCCTTATCCGGAAAATCAGTCTATTTTATTGCGGGAAATATTACAGGCGCTTGGCGACAGAAAAAAGGTGGGTGCGGCTGTATCACGGGAAACCGCAGCGCTGCTGCCCGCTGATGTTCAAATAGCAGTACTTGGCTCAAGGCTAAATCCGGCGGAATATGCCGGTAACCTTTATACCATGCTCAGGGCCTTTGATGATACCGATGTAGAAACTATTTTTGCCGAAGGAATTTCGGAAGAGGGTCTCGGACTTGCTGTTATGAACCGGCTGCGTAAGGCTAGCGGGTATCGAATTATAAAAAAATAGCGTAGACTACATGTTGCCTCTTTTTCATATACTAATGACGGGGGTGACAGTAGTGGGAAATTTAGAGCTTATGATACTTAGTGCTGCTTTGGGCACAGACTTATTTTCGATCGCTATTCCGCTTGGCATGAACCGCGTGGCTCGCCAGGTAATACTTCGGGCAGCAGTGGTGTTTGCTGTTTTTCATATTGTGATGATTTTAACAGGTTACCATGTTGGTCACTACTTGGGTGCTTTACTGGAAAAGGCTCAGGTACAATATTTTGCACCGCTGCCCATGTTTGCCGTACAGAATTGGGCCAGTATGCTTGGCGCGGTGGTGTTAACAGGTCTTGGCGTCAGTATGATTAAGAATCATATCACAGAGACACCGCCAGAAAATAAGCGCCAGACGCTTTCGGGCATGCCGCTCTTCTTATTAGCGCTTAGTGTCAGCATTGATGCTCTTGCGGCCGGGTTTAGCATGGGCATGATGGATGTAGACACAATCAAATTAAGTGTTATTTTAGGTTTGGTAATATTTGTAATCGCAATATGCGGGCTAAGTCTTGGCCGGCGCGTTGGCAAATTTGCCGGCAAGTACTCTGAATTGGCTGGTGGGCTTGTTTTGGTTTTACTCGGACTTAATATTGTAAGGACAATCTGGGGTTTTTAAGGGTATTTGTAAAAAGGCGGGGGACAATACTAAATGCTAAAGATATTATTTTTATGTACAGGCAATACTTGTCGCAGTCCCATGGCTGAAATTTTACTGCGGGAGAGAATTAGACAAGCTATGTTAACAGATAATATAGCTGTGGCTTCAGCCGGTCTAAGGGCCAGTGGAGAATTTCTGGCATCACGCGGGGCAACAGCCGCTATGAAAATGCGGGGGCTTGATTTATCAAGGCATTTATCTTCACAGCTTACCACGCAAAAGATTCAGGCGGCCGATCTGGTTTTAACCATGACACAATCTCACAAAGCGGCAGTGCTGGAGGTAATGCCCGCTGCCCATACAAAAGTATATACACTTGCCGAATATGCTGAGGCCGCTTTAGATATTGATGATCCCTTTGGCGGCAGTGATGCAGTATATCAGAGGACAGCAGCGCAAATAGACAGTTTATTGGATAAAGTGTGGCAAAAAATTGTGATTTTAGCAGGAAAAAACTCCTGATATGGAGAATTTGAGCAAATGTATATGGATAGGGGGCTTTGAGATGCTTTTAGCGATCGGTAGCGATCATGGCGGTTATAATTTAAAAGAAGAAATAAAAAAGATGCTTGATGAACAAGGCGTAGCATATCGTGATTTTGGGACACATTCCCCGGCTTCAGTGGATTACCCTGATATTGCCAGAGAAGTAGGGAGCGCTGTAGTAAGCGGTGAATGCGAAAAGGGCATACTTATTTGCGGGACAGGCATTGGCATCTCTATTGCCGCCAATAAAATAAAAGGCGTGCGGGCTGCACTGTGTCATGATGAATTTTCAGCGCAAATGGCGCGTGAACACAATAATGCCAACATTTTGGCGCTGGGGCAGCGAGTTACCGGGATTGGGCTGGCTTTAAATATTGTAAATAAGTGGCTGAATACCGAATTTGCCGGCGGGCGTCATGCCGTCCGGGTAGATAAAATCATGAATTTAGAATGCTAAAAAGGTGTGTTTCAAAAAACACACAACATTAAATTTTAAGAGATTGTTACAAGATGCCCAGATGCTAGGCGCACCGGAAGCTGTGCCGCGCAGGCGTAAGGTGGTACGTCAAGCAAGCAGCTGAGGTAGAGCAACGCAGATGGGTAGTTTGTAACAGGCTCAAAAAAGCGGAGGTGGGCATTGTGTCCGACGATAATGGTTTCGATGCTCAAAAAGTACGTCAGCAAACTGCTGCGGCAGTAGAAGAACTTTTAAACTGCGCCCAATTAGAGTCAGGTGAAATTTTAGTGGTGGGCTGTAGTACAAGTGAAATACAAGGCGCTAATATTGGTTCGTCAGGCTCAAGCGATGCCGCGGAGGCTGTGCTTTCAGCGCTTATGGCAGCAGCCAATAAGCGACAGGTGTTTTTGGCGCTGCAGTGCTGCGAACATCTCAATCGGGCCTTGGTTGTTGAACGCAAGGTTATGAAGGAATATCATTTGCAGGAAGTTAGTGTGGTACCTGTAGCCAAGGCAGGCGGTTCGCTTGCTGCCAAGGGCATGAAGCTTTTTTCACAGCCTGTTGTGGTAGAAACCATACAGGCGCATGCTGGTATCGATATAGGGAGCACATTGATTGGCATGCATCTGCGGCCTGTAGCCGTACCAGTGCGGCTCAAAACAAAATATATTGGGAAAGCTATCATCATTGCGGCGCGTACCCGGCCAAAATTAATCGGCGGCGGACGTGCGGTTTATGAATAATAAGGACTGATACAAAATGCACAGATGCTAGGCGCGACGAGGAGCACAGCGGAGTCGTACTGCCTGTACGTCGTAGTGAGCACCGCAGGAGTAACAACGCAGATGGGTATTTTGTATCAGTCTTTGATACAAAATGCTCAGTAATTGCATGTAGCGCATAAGCCTGGGTATTTTTATACAATCTAAGGAGGATATTTATGACAGTATTACAGCAAGTAGATCCTGAAATTGCGCGCATGATTGATTTAGAATGTAAGCGCCAGCAAAACAAAATTGAACTGATTGCTTCCGAGAACTTTGTGAGCAAGGCAGTTATGGAAGCACAAGGTTCGGTACTAACGAATAAATATGCGGAGGGACTACCTGGCAAACGTTATTACGGCGGCTGCGAGCATGTCGATGTCGTTGAACAATTGGCTATCGACCGGGTTAAAGCCTTATTTGGAGCGGAACATGCCAATGTGCAGCCTCATTCCGGCGCACAGGCTAATACAGCCGTATACTTTGCCTTTTTGAAGCCTGGCGATACTATTCTGGGCATGAATTTGCAGCATGGCGGTCATTTGACCCATGGCAGCCCGGTTAATATTTCTGGTAAATATTTTAAGGTTATTCCTTATGGAGTAGATGCAAAAACGCATTTAATTGATTATGATGAAGTGGAAAGACTAGCGATGGAAAATAAGCCTAAGATGTTAGTAGCTGGCGCTAGCGCTTATCCCCGAATTATCGATTTTGCCCGTTTGGGGGAAATTGCTCATAAAGCAGGCGCGTTATTTATGGTAGATATGGCGCACATTGCCGGTCTTGTGGCCGCAGGCCTTCATCCGAGTCCTGTACCATACGCTGATATTGTAACAACTACTACCCATAAGACTCTCCGCGGGCCGCGCGGCGGCGTTATTTTATGCAAGGCTGAGCATGCGGCTGCTATTAACAAGGCAGTATTTCCAGGGACCCAAGGCGGTCCATTGATGCATGTAATTGCCGCAAAAGCGGTTGCCTTTAAAGAAGCTGCTACGGAAGAGTTCCGTTTATATCAGGAGCAAATTGTTAAAAATGCGGCAGCACTTGCGGATAAGCTGAAAAATTCCGGGTTTACGCTTATCTCTGGCGGTACAGACAATCATTTGATGCTTGTCGATGTGCGCGGGCAAAACCTTACAGGCAAACAGGCCGAGCATTTATTAGATGAAGTAGGGGTTACTGCCAATAAGAATACCATTCCTTTTGATCCGGCAAGTCCGTTTGTCACCAGCGGCGTTCGTATTGGTACAGCTGCTGTTACTTCGCGTGGCTTCAAAGAAGAAGATATGAATGTAATTGCTGACATTATTACCATGGTACTTACTAATCCGGAAGATGAAGCGGTAAAAACTAAGGCGGCGGAATTAGTTGCGGCTTTGTGTAAAAGGCATCCATTATATGCTTAAGTAAATTAAATTTGGAGACTGTTAATACGTACCCAGATGTTAGGTGCGACGCTCTAAGGAGCAGCGCAAAACCGGGGCTTAGAAACACTTTCCTGTAGGGAGATGAGAGGATGCAAGTCAAAGTAATTGACCATCCATTAGTGCAACATAAATTGTCGTTAATTCGCGATGTAAAAACAGGACCGAAAGAATTTAGAGAACTCCTTGAAGAGATTGCTATGCTTATGGCGTATGAGCTTACCCGTGATATGCCGCTGACTGATACCACTGTAGAAACGCCGGTTGCTATGTGTAAATGTAAAATGTTATCAGGCAAGAAACTTGGTGTTGTGCCTATTTTGCGGGCGGGTCTTGGTATGGTAGGCGGCTTTTTAAAGCTCATTCCAGCTGCCAAAGTCGGTCATATGGGGGTATATCGTGACCCTAATACTCTTAAGCCGGTAGAATATTACTGTAAACTGCCGACCGATATTACCGAAAGGGACTTTATTGTCATTGACCCCATGCTGGCTACAGGTGGTTCTTCGGCTGCTACCATTGAAGTACTCAAACAAAAAGGGGCTAAACACATTAAGCTAATGTGTTTGGTAGCCGCGCCGGAAGGTGTCCAGCTGATTAATGAGCAGCATCCTGATGTAGAAGTATATGTAGCATCTGTTGATGAACGGCTTAATGATCATGGCTATATCATACCAGGCCTGGGTGATGCCGGAGATCGGATTTTCGGCACGAAATAAATATCAATTTATAAGAAGGGGCTGCCAACAGGCAGCCTCTTTTGTGTTTATTGATGAGACAGGTCATTAGGCTATCGTGCAATAAAATGTATTTTGAAAGAGTGTCTTGGGTCTATAGCCCATGCCTCCCTTGCCAAAGCAATGTCAAACACCTATGCTTCAAAATAATACCAATTGTCAGTATAGTATTTATTTGTATTTAAATCGTAGGGGCAATTCACGAATTGCCATTGCCAGCTGGAGACAACCTCTATTAGTACGTCTCTGCTAATAGGGGGAATTCGTGAATTACCCCTACACATAAACAACTATTTATTAACATCAGCAATATTACATTAATTACCGCCATAGATATTTGACATTGCTTGCCAAAGGGAGGTGGCACCGCAGTGCCGGAGGGATTTGGTTCCAGTTTTGTTCGTTCTTTTCAATAGAGTTCATCTCTCAATCCCCCTGTCACTACGGCGACATCCCCCTTTGCAAGGGGGACATAGATTAAAAGCTCTAAGCAAAAAACAGCATAGCTTTTTTATATAGTAAATCTAAAAATACTGCGGTATAATTATTTGTAGGTTTTAAAAGGATGGTGCGTACTATGATTCGTCCGGAATGGGATGAGTATTTTATGGATATATGCGATATGGTGGCCAAAAGGGCCACGTGTCTTCGCCGCCAGTACGGCGCAATTATTGTGAGGGACAATATTATTGTAGCAACAGGCTATAATGGTTCACCCCGGGGAGACGCAAACTGCATTGACACAGGGGAATGCGCCAGGGTTACGCTGAATGTACCTAAAGGCGAACGCTATGAACTTTGTGTAGCTGTTCATGCCGAGCAAAATGCCATGATTAATGCCGATCCGGTCAAGCTAAAGGGCGCCTTCATCTATATTGCCGGGCGTAATGCCGATGGAACATTTGCTACAGGTGAGCCTTGTCTGTTATGCCGGCGGATGATTAAAAATGCTATGCTTGCTATGGTTATTTATCGGGATGAGGCTGGTCGTATTATCAAACGCAGCAGTCAAGATTTTTAGAAATAGGTATTTGCCAGTAAAATATGTACAAACTAATTTTAGTATGTTACAATGCAAACGTGAGAAATTGCGCGGGAGGCCTTGCAGCATGCTCGATTCGATTTATTTACCAAAGCTGAACAATCTTTCGCCAACTATGGAATCTACGCTGCTCAAAATCATGGAAGAGGCTGGCGAGCTATCACGGGCAGTTCTGAAATTTCTGCCATATGAACAAATGACGCAAAAGGAGATTGCTGAGAGCCCAGTAGCAGCCCAGTTTTTGTCAGAGGTAGCAGGTGAGCTCCTGGATGTAGCTCAGACTTGTGTCACGATGATTTTTGTAATGGAAGATAGGCCGGAATTTTCCGGAACAGAGCCGGAGCAGCTTATAGAACTACATTTAAAAAAGTTAGAAATTAAGGGATATCATTTTGACCACGAACGGTCTTATCGGATTACCAATGCCGGAAATTTTAAATATATGGCGCTGCCCAGGTTGCAGCTTGAGCAGGTTACACTTTTGACGACAGTGTGCAAAATTCAAGAAGAACTGGGAGAGCTCACGCAATACTTAGGCAAACATTCCGGGGCATCAGGGGAACGGTGCGCACTGCCTGATCAGGAAATTGCCAGTGGCTGTGCCCAGGAAATGCTCGATATAGCCCAATGCTGTTTTACCATGATGTATATTCTGGCTGAGCGCTATGGGGTCAATATACATAAGCTTATTGATCAGCATGTGGGCAAATTAAAGCGCAAGGGATATTGTGCTTAAGGTTTAATTGGTATATTGCGATATCGAATAAATCTTCATTGACAAGTTTTATAATGCGAGTTAGAATGAATACGTTGCTTAGAAACGGGGTGTAGAAAGTGCAGGTATATATTCTAGCATTTATTGTTGCGTTAGCAGTGTCCTATTTTATTACTCCTCAAGTGAAGGAACTGGCGATTAAAGTTGGTGCGATGGATGCACCGGACGCTCGTAAAGTGCATACAAGGCCAATTCCACGTATGGGCGGACTTGCCATATATGCTGGCTTTATTTTGGCAGTGTTTTTCAGCATGCATATTACCAATGAGATAATTGGTCTTTTAGTTGGCGGTACCGTCATCTTGATTGTGGGGATTATTGATGATTTGAAATCTCTGCCGCCGAAAGTAAAGCTTTTCGGACAGATTTTTGCGGCGGTAGTTTTATTGTTTTTTGATATTCGAATTGATTGGCTGACAAATCCTTTTGGTGATATGGTTTATGTGGATTATCTTTCTATTCCATTAACCATTTTGTGGGTTGTTGGTTTGACAAATACAGTTAATTTGATTGACGGCCTTGATGGTTTGGCGGCAGGTGTTTCGACAATTGCCTCGATTACCATTCTTTTGGTAGCCTTGCAACAGAATTTTGGAATAGTTGCTATTTTGACTGCGGCATTAGCAGGCAGCTCTATGGGTTTTTTGCAGCATAATTTTAACCCTGCTAAGATTTTTATGGGTGATACAGGCAGTATGTTTTTAGGTTATATGTTAGCAGCAATCTCAGTGCTCGGCACGGTAAAAAGTGCGGCTACTATTGCCCTGATTGTACCAATTGTAGCATTGGGACTGCCGATTATGGATACGGCATTTGCCATTGTACGCCGCTATATGAGTGGTCGGCCAATATTTAAGCCGGATAAAGGTCATTTGCATCATCGGCTTCTTGAGATGGGACTTACTCAAAAACAGGCAGTGCTTTTGATGTATGTCATTAGCGGGTGCTTAGGTTTTAGCGCTATTATATTGACTGAAGTAAATAAAGGCATTGGAGCTGTGATTATTGCCGTGATTTTGATAGCAGCTTTTTTGGGCGCAAGGAAAATTGGCGTACTCAAAACTAATAAATCAGTAAGTAGCCATTGAGTTGTGATAAATAATTATATAGTAAAAGTAGGCGGGCTGATGCTTGCCTTTTTTTTTACAAGCTAAGAAAGTATAACATTTCGGGTTGAGGACGAAGCCTTGCTTAACAAAATATTTGCTGCATTTTGAAAGGAGTATAATTATGACTAAAATTAAAGTTATGACTGTATTTGGTACGCGCCCGGAAGCAATAAAAATGGCGTCGGTAGTACTTGAACTGCAAAAGTATCCAGAGATGATTACACCAGTGGTTGCGGTTACGGCTCAACATCGGGAAATGCTGGATCAAGTTTTGCATTTATTTAATATTGTGCCGGATTATGATTTAGATATTATGGCGCAGGGGCAAACCTTATTTGATATCACATCTCGTGCTATGTATGGTCTTAATGACGTGCTTGCTAAGGAAAAGCCGGACATCGTGCTGGTACATGGGGATACTACCACTACCTTTGCCGGCGCCTTGGCTGCGTATTATCATCAGACCGCTGTCGGGCATGTGGAGGCAGGCCTGAGAACTGGTGATAAATATTCTCCTTTTCCGGAAGAAATGAACCGAAAACTGACCGGTGCCTTGACTGATCTCCATTTTGCACCTACTAATACGGCTTACAGCAATTTACTTAAGGAAAACATTGATCCAGGTAAAGTCATAGTTACTGGCAATACGGTAATTGATGCCCTCTTGGCGACGGTGGATAAAAAATATCAGTTTACTAATGAGCTTCTGGAAAATATCGACTATGAACATAAGCGGGTTATTTTAGTTACAACACACCGCCGGGAAAACTTAGGCGAACCCATGCGCCATGTTTATAAAGCACTTAGACAAATTGCTGCTGAGTTCAGTGATACCGAGATTGTCTTTCCAGTACATAAAAATCCGCGTGTGCGTGAGGTAGTTCAGGTTGAACTTGGTGATTTACCGCATGTGCATTTAATTGATCCCCTTGATTATGAACCTTTTGCTAATTTGATGGATAGATCTTATCTGATTCTTACCGATTCCGGCGGCATTCAAGAGGAAGCGCCGGCACTCGGCAAACCTGTTTTGGTACTAAGGGATACTACCGAGCGGCCTGAAGCACTTGACGCTGGTACAGTAAAATTAATTGGCACCGACCAAGCGGTGGTCTACAATGAGACGCGAAAACTACTTGCGGAGCAGGACGAATATAATGCTATGTCAACTGCGTGCAATCCATATGGTGATGGCTTTGCGGCTGAACGTATTGTAAAGGCTATTTTGTATCATTATAATCTCAGTGCAGACAAACCGCAGACGTTTGTGGCGCCAAAGTAAAGAACAGGAAAAAAACTTGGTATATAGCAGGAAATGTCGATTAAGTAACGAATAAAATAAGGGGAAAATATACGTTTCGAGGTATGCTTTACCCAAAAGTTATAATACACTATAATATAGTACTTTTACTATGCTTCATAGTGTATTTTTCCTAATTATGCAAACTATAACACGAAAAGATAATTTTTGTGTTGTGTTAATTTGGATAAATAGGGTGAAAAAGATGAATGATAAAGATAAGCGCGAGCTTTTTGCAGCGTTTGGCTTAGTTAGTTCAATCGGGTTTCAGCTGGCTGCTGCGATTGGGGTAGGGTTATTTGCGGGGCGGTTCTTTGATGAATTTATGAACACTGCTCCGGCGGCTACTATTTTGGGCATTATTTTGGGCATTTTTACTGGTGGCTGGGCTATGTATAAAAGGATTATGGGAAGATAACAGGGTATATGATGCAGGAACTTTTTTTTGAAATAATAAAAGCAGCAGGGCAGGCTTTAGTATTTATTGTCTTTCTGGCTGCCGGCGCTTATTTAGAAGGACGCCCAAGTATTGCGTTCGGTCTTTTGGTGGGGGCATTAACAGGGATAATATACTTTAGCTTAATGGGTTACCGTCTAAAAAAGGCAGCGGGTCAATCTGCTGCTAAAGCGGTATTTTCCATGCGAATTGGTTGGTTTTTTCGGTTTGCTTTTGTTTTACTGATGCTGATTATTTCTTTGCGTGCTTCTTATATTGATTTTGGGGCGGCAGTCGTGGGATTATTCTCACTTCATATAATTATTTTTCTCAATGCCGTAGTAAAGTTACTTAAAGACTTTACAAATCGTAAATAACTTACTAATTCAAAGGGCGGTCGTGAAAACCGCGTCTTTAGAAAGGAGTGGAAAAATGGAACATGGTGCTGGAGGACACGAAATAGGTGTACATAATTTAGCGCATTTTGCTGGACTCACCTTTAATATGGATACCCTGATGATGACGTGGCTGACGATGGCTATTGTTATAGTACTGGCCGTTTTAGCAACAAGACGTATTGAGCTTGTGCCTCGCGGGTGGCAGAATGTACTCGAACTAGCTGTATCAGCACTTTTAGAACAAATTGAAGCGACAATTGGTCCTAAGGGTAAGAAATTGGCAGCTTTTATTATTACTCTATTTTTATTTTTACTAATCAGCAATTGGCTCGGTTTAATCCCAGGCTTTACATCTCCGACTAACGATTTGAATACAACACTGGGACTAGCGCTTTTGGTTGTGGTAATGGTACATGTGCTGGGTATGGCAAACCGTGGACCGATAAAATATCTGAAACACTTCTTTGAGCCATATATTCCTTTTGTGTTTATCAATATAATTGAGGAAATTGCTAAACCCGTTACCTTGGCTTTTCGTTTATTTGGGAATATATTCGCCGGCGAAGTATTGCTGTTAGTTCTGGGAATGCTGTTGCCATATGTAATTCCGACAGCTTGGCTGGCTTTTAGCGTGTTTGTCGGGGTGATACAGGCTTTTATTTTTACGATGCTGTCCATGTCCTATTTAGCGAATTCGCTGAAAGACGAGCAGCATTGAGAAAGTGAATAAAATTTGTTTGACATTTATGGTTTAAAAAAAGGAGGAATATGTAATGGAACATGCTATTATGGTTGCTGCGGCTTTATTAGGAGCAGGCTTAACAATCGGGTTGGCCGCAATTGGTGCTAGTATTGGTGATGGTATGGTAACCGCGAAATTTGTGGAAGGTATTGCTAGACAACCTGAAGCCAAAGGTACACTGCTTGTAAATATGCTTATCTCTGTTGGTTTGATTGAAGCAGTGCCAATTATTGCTGCTGTTGTTGCTTTGATTTTGCTGTATGCCAATCCGTTACTCAAGTAATAGGAAAGAGGTTTGGGGCGATGGGAGAAGGTATTGTTCTCGCCTCTTTACACGCCTTAAAAGGAGGTGGCTTTTAGATGATTGATATAAATGGGACGCTTTTAGCGCAAATTTTTAACTTTTTGATTTTAGTAGCAATCTTGGCTAAGTTTGCCTATAAGCCATTGATGAAGGGACTGGCTGACCGCCAGACACAAATTATCAGCAATATTGAAACAGCTGAGCGGGAAAAGGCCGAGGCTGCAGCCCTGAAACGTGAATATCAGCAGCAGCTCATGGCTGCGCGGACAGAAGCGCAGGCTATTGTGGAAAAGGCCCGCAAATTAGCTGAAGAGAGTAAGGAAGAAATTTTGGCCGAAGCTCGTACGGAACATGCTAGGTTATTAAAAGCAGCCCAGGCGGAAATTGCCAGGGAACGTGATTTGGCTGTTGCGGAGCTTAAGGGTGAAGTAGTAACCTTGTCACTGGCAGCCGCTACCAAAATTATTGGCCGCAATTTAGATGCTTCCGCCAACTCAAAATTAGTGAATGAGTTTATTGAAAAACTAGATGAAAAGAAAATCGGTGGACTGCCATGTTAGCCAATCAATTGGCGCTAAAATATGCGCAGGCCATCTATGAAGTGGCTGCAGATAAAAACCTGCTGAGTGAAGTGGAAGAGCAGCTTACAACTGTTGAACAGGCCATTCGCGAACATGAGGATTTAGCCACCTTATTTTATCATCCACGTGTACCGGCTGTGGCAAAAAAGGAAACAATAAGCAAGCTCTTTAAACAGGAACTGGCTGATTTTGTACATAATTTCTTGCTGCTGCTAGTGGACAAGCGCCGTGAAGCGGCCTTGCCAGCTATTGTCAGTGAGTACAGAAAGCTGGCTAATGAAGCTCGTAATATGGCAGAAGCAGAAGTTATAACCGCTATGCCGCTAACTGAGCAGGAACATGCGGCATTAGTGCGTAAGCTTAGTACAGTGACAGGCAAAAACATGGTGCTTAAAACTCAGATTGATGAGAGTATTTTAGGCGGAGTAATTGTTAAAATTGGCGATAAATTAATTGACGGCAGTGTAGTGAGGCAACTCAGAATGCTAAAGACTAAGCTGCTTACGACTGAAGTGACTAAGATTGGGGTGACAAACTAAGATGAAAATGAGGCCAGAAGAAATAACGGCTATCATCAAGCAGCAGATCGAGCATTATCAAGTGGATCTGAATGTGGATGATGTTGGTACAGTTATCGAAGTAGGCGATGGGATCGCCCGTATACACGGCCTTGAGAAGGCCATGGCTGGCGAGCTTCTTGAGTTTCCCAATGGCATATACGGTATGGTGCTCAATCTCGAAGAAGATAATGTTGGCGGTGTGCTCTTAGGCGGTGAAACTGCCATAAAGGAAGGTGATACTGTACGCCGTACCGGACGTATCATGGAAGTACCTGTAGGGGAAGCCATGATTGGCCGGGTAGTAAATGCGTTAGGACAGCCAATAGATGGTAAGGGCGCCATCAATACCAAAGAATTTCGTCCAGTAGAGCACCGGGCGCCTGGGATTGCTGATCGGCAGTCTGTTAAAGAACCGCTGCAGACTGGATTAAAGGCAATTGATTCTATGGTACCAATCGGGCGTGGCCAGCGCGAACTGATAATCGGTGATCGTGGTACAGGCAAAACAGCCATTGCGATTGATACTATTATCAATCAAAAGGGACAAGGCGTAACCTGCATTTATGTAGCGATTGGCCAGAAGGCTTCTACAGTGGCGCGGGTTGTGCATACTTTAGAAGAATCCGGGGCTATGGAATATACCATTATTGTTGTGGCCGCAGCTTCTGACAGTGCGCCGCTGCAGTATCTCGCACCGTATTCCGGTGTAGCAATGGGTGAATATTTTATGCAAAAAGGCGGACATGTCCTTTGTGTATATGATGATTTATCCAAACATGCAGTGGCTTATCGGGCCATGTCCTTGCTGCTGCGCCGTCCGCCGGGACGTGAAGCGTATCCTGGTGATGTATTCTACTTGCATTCACGTCTTTTGGAACGTGCGGCAAAACTGTCACCGGAACTTGGCGGCGGATCCATTACGGCACTGCCGATTATCGAGACGCTGGCTGGTGACGTATCTGCTTATATTCCAACAAATGTAATTTCAATTACTGATGGACAGATATTTCTGGAAAGCGAACTGTTCTATTCCGGTATCAGACCAGCCATTAATGCCGGCCTTTCGGTATCTCGGGTAGGCGGTTCAGCACAAGTAAAAGCTATGCGCCAGGTGGCAGGGCGTTTGCGTCTTGATTTGGCGCAGTACCGTGAACTTGCTGCTTTTGCGCAGTTTGGCTCGGATCTTGATAAGACGACTAAGTCCCAGCTAGAGCGCGGTGAACGGACTATGGAAGTGCTCAAACAACCACAATATGCGCCCATGGCTGTGGAAGAACAGGTCATGGTTATTTATGCCTTGGTAAATGGGTATCTCGATAATGTCGAGCTTGATAAGGTTGGGAACTTTGAAAAGGAATTCCTCAAATTTATGCGTTCCAGTTACGTAGAAATTTGCAAGGGTATTGCCGAAAAGAAGATTTTTGACAGCGAAACAGAAGCTGCCCTCCAAAAGGCTATTAAGGAATTTAAAGACACATTTGTGACGGTTACTAAATCGCAAGCTGATGCGGGGTGATTATAGATGGCAAGTACACAGGATATACGCCGGCGCATCAAAAGCGTAAAAAATATTGAACAAATCACTAAGGCGATGAAAATGGTCGCGGCAGCCCGTCTCAGGCGGGCACAATCCCGGGCTATTGCCAGTAAGCCGTATACCGAAAAAATCAGTGAAGTGCTGAGAAATGTCGCGGCTAATGCCGGTGATGCAGTAAATCCGCTGCTTGCGGTGCGGGAAGTAAAACGGACAGGATACCTAATTCTTAGTGCGGACAAAGGACTCGCCGGTGCGTATTCGTCCAATCTCTTTAAAGAAGTCGTGCCGCGTATTACTGATAAAAGTAAGGCCAGTTTTCTTACGGTAGGCCGTAAAGCCAGAGATTATTTTCGCCGGCGGCAGTATAGCGTAGACCGTGAGTATACAGGTTTTTCTGACAAGCCTACGTTTTTGGACGCCGGTGAAATTGCCAAGGCGGTAGCGGAAGGGTATATTTCCGGGAAATATGATGAAATATATATGGCATATACCGAATTTCATTCGCCTCTTGTGCAAAAGCCTGCTATTATAAAACTTCTTCCGCTCTCGGATTATGCGGCAGGAGAGCAGCATGAAACTCATGATTATATTTTTGAGCCTTCTGCTGCTCAGGTAATGGATTTGCTGCTGCCGAAGTATGTGGAAACGGCTATATACGGGGCGCTCCTCCAGTCCGCAGCCAGTGAACTGGGTGCGCGCATGACTGCGATGGGGTCAGCTACCGATAATGCCGAAGAACTTATTGCCAAACTGGTACTGAATTACAATAAAGTTCGGCAAGCAAACATTACACGCGAAATTACTGAAATTGTAGGCGGCGCAGAAGCGCTGAAATAACATTAAAAATAAGGAGACTGTTAAAAAAGCTGCAGATGCTAGGCTAGGGCGAGAACGCGAGTGAAGGCGTACATTATTTCTCTTTACGAGCGCTCGCAGAAGCTAACGCAGATGGGCGTTTTAACAGGCTCTAAGAAGGGGGAAAATCCCTATGGAAAAACATTTGGGAAGAGTTATACAGGTTATCGGCCCTGTTGTCGATATAGAATTTCCTCCGGAACAGTTGCCTGCCATTTATAATGCCATTCGGATTAGTGAACAGTCCGATACAGTGAAGACAAATTTAACAGTAGAGGTTATGCAGCATTTGGGGGATAATACTGTGCGCTGCGTGGCCATGTCTTCTACAGATGGTCTGAAACGTGGCATGGAAGCCGTGGACACTGGCGCCCCAATTAGTGTTCCGGTAGGCAAAGGTACACTGGGCCGGGTATTTAATGTACTTGGTGAAACCGTTGACAACAATCCAGAAGAGGTTAAAGCAGACGCTCAGTGGCCAATTCATCGGCCGGCGCCTTCCTTTGATCAGCAGGAAACAACTACACAAATTTTGGAAACAGGTATTAAGGTCGTTGATTTAATTGCACCTTATTCCCGCGGCGGTAAAATTGGTCTGTTTGGCGGCGCCGGTGTAGGCAAGACTGTACTTATTATGGAACTTATCCGTAATATTGCGACAGAGCACGGCGGTTATTCAGTATTTGCCGGTGTTGGGGAACGAACTCGTGAAGGCAATGATTTGTGGTCTGAGATGAAAGAATCCGGGGTTATTGAAAAAACCGCGCTTGTTTACGGACAGATGAATGAGCCGCCTGGAGCACGCATGCGGGTAGCACTCTCAGGTCTTACTATGGCGGAATATTTTCGTGATGTTGGTGGGCAGGACGTGCTCCTATTCGTAGATAATATTTTCCGGTTTATTCAGGCAGGTTCAGAAGTATCTGCGCTGCTTGGGCGTATGCCGTCCGCTGTTGGCTATCAGCCGACACTTGGCACAGATATCGGTGCGCTTGAAGAACGGATTACTTCTACTAAGAAAGGGTCTATCACATCCGTGCAGGCTGTATATGTACCGGCCGATGACCTTACCGACCCAGCACCAGCCGGAACCTTTGCCCACTTGGATGCTACTACGGTTTTGTCTCGTTCCATTGTGGATAAAGGCATTTATCCTGCGGTAGATCCGCTTGATTCTACTTCGCGTATTGTTGATCCTAATGTAATTGGTGAAGAACATTATAATGTGGCCCGCGGGGTGCAGGAAATTCTGCAGCGGTATAAAGAGCTTCAGGATATTATTTCTATTCTTGGTATGGAAGAATTGTCTGATGATGATAAATTGACAGTAGCCCGGGCCCGGAAAATTGAAAAATTCCTGAGTCAGCCATTCTTTGTCGCCGAAGCCTTTACTGGTACTCCAGGTAAATACGTACCGCTAAAAGAAACCATTCGTGGGTTTAAAGAAATTTTGGAAGGCAAGCATGATGAACTGCCTGAGGCCGCATTTTATATGATGGGCAGCATTGATGAAGTGGTGGAAAATGCGCGTAAAATGAAGGGGGAATAACAATTGGCTAAGAAAATTAGGCTAGATATTGTTACCCCTGAGCGCGTAGCTTATTCGGCAGACGTTAACATGGTCATTGCCCGGACAAGCTCCGGTGATATCGGTGTTTTGCCGGGACATGCGCCGCTTATTGCGGGACTCCAGATTGCACCGTTTCGTATTCTTTTAGATGAGGGCGAGGCGCAAATTGCCTTAAGCGGCGGATTCATTGAGGTTCAGCCGGAAAAGGTCACACTGCTTGCTAATACCGCCGAACTCGCTGAGGAGATTGACGTTGAGCGGGCGGAAAATTCTAAAAAACGGGCGGAGAGCCGCCTTAAAAGCGGTGAAGCCATTGATGCCGAACGCGCTGAAATTGCGCTTAGGCGTGCAGTTGTTCGCTTAAAAGTAGCCGAATATGGCAAACATCCTAAGGCATAGCGAAAGGGTTGTCTCAAATTTGGGACAATCCTTTTTTTTATAATTAGCATATTTTACATTGCATAACTTCCCTAGAAAATGGCAAGAATGAACGTAACGAATTCTAAGTCGAGGGGAAGTATGTGGATTGTGAATAAAGTTATGTATGGTCTTATAACTCTTATATTTGTTTATTTTCTGACAGGGTTTCTCCAGCAGTTTGCGTTTGGCAGCATTCCAAGTGAGCCTTTACTTGATGCACTCCATTCAACAGGCGGCAAAGTCAAAGAGGTTAGTATTAATGGCTGGGGCCAGCTGCCAGACGGCAATTTTACGGCAGAGCAGCTAAGCGGCATGGCTGGGAGTGCGATGAGTCAGCTAGGTCTTAATAAAGACGATTATACCATAAGCCAAACCGAGGATGCGCGGCGGCTTTGCGTGCGGGCTGAAGCCGTTCAAGATGAGCTGCATGCGGTTATCTTAGTACAAACGCTCAAGGCAGCACAAAGTGAAGCTGCGAAAGGATATGTGGTCGTTAATATCGAACTCAATAATAGTAATAATAGGGATTTGATCAATTGGCAGCAGCAACTTAAAAATATAATTAAGGAATTTGGCTGTTTGCCGCATATTAATACTTGCCTCACAGGCTGGCTTGATGGTAAACTATTGAAGGAAGAATGGGGCATCCGTCTGGAAAATGCATTTCAGGCGGCAAAGGCAACGACTGTGGATAGAATTCAGTATACCGATTTTGCAAGTTATACAGGATATTCGCCGGTAATCGCTGATTACGTTCAATATGGAAATAAGAAGGTAAATGTTAATATAGCGATGCGTTATAGCCCGCATGATAACCGTACATATATTATAGTTGGTTCTCCGGTAATTACCAGAGAGTACTGACTTAAGTAGCAGTTTTGGGAGGAACCTTACTATTATGGAAAAGCTAATTATCAGTGGGGGTAAAAGGTTAACTGGTACTGTCAAAATTAGCGGCGCAAAAAATGCTGTGCTGCCGTTAATTGCTGCAACCTTGCTGGGGGCAACGCCAAGTACGCTGGAAGAGATTCCAGATCTTGAAGATGTGCGTACTTTTGCCAAAGTACTCGAGCAGCTCGGCGTTGGCGTTAAACGTGACGATAAGTCACTCTTGACAGTAGACAGTTCCAATATTGCCAGTTGTGAAGCACCGTATGAGCTGGTGCGCAAGATGCGAGCATCCTTTTTAATTATGGGACCGCTTTTGGCGCGTCGCGGTATGGCTAAAATTTCACTGCCTGGTGGCTGTGCTATCGGCACGCGCCCAATTGATTTACATCTCAAAGGGTTTGAGGCCTTAGGGGCCAAAATTGATATTGGACATGGCTATATTGAAGCCAAGGCGCCAGAAGGACTTAAGGGCGCTAGAATTTATCTTGATTTTCCAAGTGTTGGTGCGACCGAAAATATTATTATGGCGGCAGCACTGGCCAAAGGCCAGACAATCCTTGAGAATCCGGCGCATGAACCGGAAATTGTTGATTTGGCAAATTTTCTAAATGTTATGGGTGCGCGAATTCGCGGCGCCGGAACCAATGTAATTAAAATTGATGGTGTAGAAGAACTGCATGGCGCTAATTATACGGTGATACCTGACCGCATTGAAGCCGGTACATATATGGTAGCTGCTGCCATGACGGCAGGTGATGTTTGGATTGAAAATGCCATAATTGAACATTTAAAGCCGGTTGTGGCCAAACTAAAAGAAGCCGGGGTACTAATTGATGAGGAAATTAACGGTGTAAGGGTACGAGGTACCGGCGAACTAAAAGCAGTGGATATTAAGACCTTGCCCTATCCGGGCTTTCCCACCGATATGCAGGCACAGTTTATGGCCATGCTTACTATTGCACAAGGTACAGGCGTAGTAACTGAGACGGTATTTGAAAATCGTTTTATGCATGTTGATGAACTAAAACGTATGGGCGCCAATATAAAAATTGATGGCCGCAGTGCGGTGGTCGAGGGCGTCAAAAAACTGACCGGCTGTCCGGTCAAGGCTACTGATTTGAGAGCAGGGGCTGCCATGGTGCTTGCCGGCTTAGTAGCAGAAGGTCAGACTGAGGTTGGCTATATACACCATATTGATCGCGGTTATGATGGAATTGTCGACAAATTGCGGGCAATTGGTGCTGATATTGTACGCGTCAATAAATAATGCAATTATATTCATAAGTTTTTAAGGGTTGCACTAAATAGGGGAAATCTTATTTGGCTGCAACCCTCTTTACATTTATATGTAATATTTTTCCTCCATGTAGCATATAATCCTTAAAAAATGATGTTTGGTAAGAAAAAGCAGGAGGGGCGCTGAGTGAAAAAGGTACTTGCGGCTACCGCAATTTTGGTGCTTGTTATGGTTATTGCCATTCCGGCGTTAGTGGTATGCAGTATAATCCAGGTACCATCGCAGCGTGAAACCGGGAGTAGAGCGGCATTAGAAACGGATAAAGATTCAACTATTAAAGTATATATGGCAAATACGCAAAAGATAGCAGAACTGAAGCTTGAAGAATACATAAAAGGGGTAGTGGCGGCAGAGATGCCAGCGCAATTTGAACTGGAAGCGCTTAAAGCGCAGGCTGTTGCTGCACGTACCTATGCAGTAAAACATATGGCGGTTTTTGGGGGAGCAGGCTTAGCTGAACATCCTGGAGCAGATATTACTACAGACAGCAAGGAAGGACAGGCGTGGCTTAGCGAGAGTGAGTTAAAAAGTAAGTGGGGGGGGAGCTTTGAGGCAAATTTTGAAAAAATCAGTGAAGCGGTAGACGGGACGCGGGGGCTTATACTAACTTATAACGGTGAACCCATTCAGGCGGTGTTTCACTCTACCAGTGGGGAAAGGACAGCTAGTGCCAAAGAGGTGTGGGGGTTTGATTATCCATATTTACAAAGTGTAGCGTGCAAATTTGACAAGGCTTCGCCCCGCTACAGTCAAGATGCCGATGTGTCGCTCGCTCAGCTGGAGAGTAAACTTGGCAGCGAAACTGGCGTTATGGCAGCCATGCAAAGCGGGGCAGGTGCTGTGCAGATTGTTGATCGTACTTCTTCAGGACGGGTGGATAAAGTGCGGATTGGCAGTAAGGTTTTTACCGGCAGCGAAGTGCGTGAAAAATTGGCACTAAAGTCAACAAACTTTAGTATCGAACAACAAGGGGAAAAGCTGGTATTTAAAACTATAGGCTATGGGCATGGAGTAGGACTGTGTCAATATGGCGCTAATGGTATGGCTAAAGAGGGCAAAGATTTTAGGCAAATTGTTACATATTATTATACAGGTGTGGCAATTAAGAACATTGCGGGCAATTAAGCAGGTCGTCTTTTTAGGCGGCCTTTTCCTTGAATTTTCCTATTAAATAAACATGCAGTGTTTTATTTATACCGGCAAATGGGCAAACTAGCACTGAGGTGAATAGTGTGCAAATAAAATCTCAGGGTTGGCTGATCTATTTGTACGGGGAACTTGCCAAAAAACAGGCAATCTTTAAAGAATTGTATGCAGCTGTCGGGCTACTCATTTTAGCTAGTGTGTTACTATTTTTGGTAACTAGTGCTATTCAAGGAAGGGGGCTGCAGCATGCCAAAGAAAATGAAGCAGCTTTGCAAACGGAAAGCAAAGTTTCTCCTTCGCTAGCTGCAGTGACAGATAATATACCTGGTTCTGGTGTACAGGAGGAGACAACTGTGCGTAATGAAACGCCACAGATCCCGCTAAAAGGAGCGGTAGTTTTAGCTTTTGGTTGGCAGCAGCATCCTGTCTATAAGGATTGGCGCTATCATACCGGCATGGATATAGGGGCTCGCGGCAAACAAGACGTACAGGCCATTTTTAGCGGCCTGGTAACAGATATCTATACAGATAAGCATAGTGGTCTGACTGTTGTAGTCGAAGGCAAAGATTATAAAATATTCTACGGCTCACTCAGTACAGCAGCGGTTACTAAAGACAGTCATGTTAATGCAGGGCAGTACGTTGGGAAAACCGGTGTTTGCCGGGAAGAACCCCAAGAGCATCTGCACTTAGCGGTAAAAAAAGCAGATAGCTATATAAATCCAGCCAGTTTATTTTAAGCCAGCTAAAAACCAAAGAAAAACTTGCTAGTTACGAAGCTAGAAAATCCTAGCTTATGAATGCGTGAGAAAACTCGCGCATTTTTTCTTTTTGCCCGCATATACATGTTAGCAAATGGGGGCGAGGGGGCTAGTTACATAATGAAAGATTATATCCGTAAGCGTGTACTTGATATCTGTAATCACATATTAGCAAGCAATAATACCGTAAGGCAGGCGGCAGTTGTCTTTGGGGTCAGTAAAAGCACCGTGCATAAAGATATGATTGAACGATTGCCGACAATAAATAAACGCCTCGCGGGCAAGATTAGACATGTACTTGAAATGAATAAAGCTGAGCGGCATATTCGCGGTGGCGAGGCAACCAGAAAAAAATATCAGGAATCAAAAGAATAAAAATAAAGGATTTTTGTCGCTAATGTAGAAGAACTAATGAATAATATGCGGTAAAATGTCTATCTGGATGTTTAACATAAAAATGTATTAGTTATGGCCGCTAAAATTACGTACTGGTTAGAGATATACCAGGCAAAGTTTTGAAAGGGGTTATTTGATGTTCGGTTCGATGGATATTGGGGTTGACTTAGGAACAGCCAACGTATTAGTTTACATAAAAGGAAAAGGGATTGTGCTGCGGGAACCGTCGGTGGTAGCGATTGATCGCGACAGCAATAAAATACTTGCTATTGGCGAAGAGGCCAAGCGGATGCTTGGACGTACTCCCGGCAATATTATTGCGATTCGTCCGCTGAGGGAAGGCGTAATTGCCGATTATCAAACAACAGAAAGTATGCTCAGACATTTTATTCAAAAGGTAGCCGGCAAGAACTTTTTCTTTAAGCCGCGCATTATGGTATGTATTCCATCAGGGGTAACTACTGTAGAAAAAAGAGCCGTACTTGAGGCTACTATGCAGGCTGGCGCGAAGAAGCCTTATTTAATAGAAGAACCTATGGCCGCAGCACTCGGAGCCGGGGTAGATATTTCGGAGCCGTGCGGCTCAATGGTAATCGATATCGGCGGCGGTACTACTGATGTGGCAGTACTAAGCTTAGGCGGAATCGTACTTAGCGAATCCATCCGGATTGGCGGTGACAAGTTTGATGAGGCATTAGTGCGTCATGTAAAAAAAGAATATAATATTATGATTGGGGAACGCACTGCTGAAGAAATTAAGGTTACCATCGGCACCGCCTTTCCTGACGAACGCGAGGAAACCATCGAAGTACGCGGGCGTGATTTACTTTCGGGCCTTCCCAAAACGCTCCGGATTACTTCGGCTGAAACTAGAGAGGCACTTGCGGAACCTGTTTCGCTTATTGTGCAGGCGGTAAAAACAGTACTGGAAAATACACCGCCGGAACTGTCTTCTGATATTATGGATCGCGGCATTGTTATGACAGGCGGCGGTTCATTATTAAACGGATTGGACAAGCTGATTATTCAGGAAACTGGGATTCCTACCTATTTGGCAGAAGATCCTCTTTCCTGTGTGGCGCTTGGTACAGGCAAAGCATTAGATTCCTTGGAAAGCATTGAAGATAGTTTGACAACATTTAAAAAGGTTAGCTCGGTTTAAGGTCGGATATATGGTGGGGGATGCTTCCCCACCATAATTGCAGCAATAAGAAGGAGGCGACAACATGATTAAAGGTATTTATTCCGCAACTTCAGGCATGCTGGCAGAAGCTACTCGTACAGACACTATTGCAAATAATTTAGCGAACGTAAATACACCAGGCTATAAGAAAGATATTGTTGTTACCAAAGATTTTGCCAGTACGCTTATCGAACGCATTAATGACGGTAAAGATACTCCGGTTATTGGTAGTATGGGCGTAGGTGTAATTGTGGATGAAATTAAACCAGTAACAGGCCAGGGTGCTATTTATCAATCTGGTAATCCGCTGGATGTGGCAATTGAAGGTAAAGGATATTTTGTTGTACAGACGCCTAATGGAACACGCTATACTAGAAATGGGAACTTTACGCAAAATTCTAGGGGAGAGTTGGTAACGCAAGATGGTTATCAGGTCTTAGGGAATAATAACAACCCGATAAGGCTTAAAGGCAGCAATGTTACTATTACGAACCAGGGAAATGTAGTTGCCAATAATGTAACAGTCAATAAGCTTCAATATGTGCAATTTGTTAATGAGAAGCAGCTAGACAAGGAAGGCTCTTCTTTATATTTTGCTCCGCCTGGCGCACCTATGGAGCAGGCGACTGGACGGCTTCGTCAAACCTATCTAGAAATGTCCAATGTTAATGTAGTAACAGAAATGGTAAATTTGATTTCTAACTACCGGGCCTATGAAGTAAATGCGAAAACCATACAGGCGCATGACCAGTTATTGCAAAGAGCTGTTAATGATGTGGGTAAGGTATAGAAAATAACTTTTATTTCTATTTAATCTTTGCTTGCTGTTATACGATATTTATAATAGTTGGATTAGCGAGCTGGACCTAATGGGAGCTCGGGGCTGCTGAATGATGGAAGCAGCCATTAATGAGGAGGTACATAATTATGATGCGTGCACTCTGGACTGCAGGGTCAGGAATGGCGGCTCAGCAGGCAAATGTGGATAACATTGCCAATAATTTGGCTAACGTAAATACTACTGGCTTTAAAAAGAGCCGCAGTGATTTTGAAGATCTGATGTACCAGACAATAAGACAAGCGGGCGCGACCACTGGACCGGATAATCAGGTGCCGACAGGCATACAGATTGGCCTTGGGGTACGGCAAATAGCCACACAGAAAATGTATACTTCTGGAAGTTTGCAAAATACAGGGAATACTTTAGATGTGGCAATTACTAATGGGGACAGCTCGTTTTTCCAGATTGCAATGCCTGATGGCAGCACGGCCTATACGCGTGACGGTTCGTTTAAAATGGATTCACAGGGACGAGTTACTACTTCAGAGGGATATCTTTTAGTTCCCAACATAACAATCCCAGCAGGTGGTTCGACTACTAACCTTACGATATCTCAAGATGGCCGAGTAACTATGAAAATCAATGATCAAATACAAGACTTAGGTCAGATCCAGGTAGCCCAGTTTATTAATCCGGCTGGACTTGAAAGTATTGGTGGAAATTTATTAAAAGAAACGGTTGCTTCAGGTACTCCAACCTTGGGAAATCCAGGAGATAACGGGGCGGGTAGTCTGGCACAAAAAGAATTAGAAATGTCCAATGTACAAGTTGTTGATGAAATGGTTAATATGATTGTTGCTCAGCGTGCATATGAAATGAATTCCAAAGCTATTACGACAAGTGATACTATGCTTGAACAGGCTGCCAATCTAAAACGCTAGGAGTTTAATATGGTAATGAAATCAGGTTGGCTGTGTTTGCTGCTTGTGTGCTTTAGTATGCTAGTAAATACCGGAAGTGTACAGGCTCAGGTAATAAGTGGACAAGAGCTTCGTGATACCGCCAATAATGCTATTAGACAATATACAGGAGCTGAAGCGGATATTTCTGTTGAATTGCTGGGGGCGGTCAGAGATGTAGAAGTGCCGGATGGAAATCTGGCAGTATCGGCGAGTCTTCCCGGCGGGGTAAGATACAATATGCCGACATTGGTTTATGTAAATATCGCTGTTGATGGGCAAAGTGTTGGCAGAAGTGCGCTGCGCTTTGAAGTAAGACTATATCAAAATGTGGCTGTGGCGGCGCGAAACATTGCAATACATGAAGTCTTGCAGGCGGAAGACTTGCGGTATGAACGTTTGGATATCGGACGGCTGCCGCCTGGGTTTATTACAAGTATTGACAAGGCGGTAGGACTGCAGGTTGCTAACTTTATGCGGCCTGGTGCGGTACTGACTAGTTTTTCTCTGCAAAAACCGATAATCATTAAGCGCGGGAGCACAGTAAATATTGTGGCTCGTTGCGGCGGATTGGAAGTTTCAACAGTTGGCATTGCGATGCAGGATGGTGCAGTGAGTCAGGTTATTCGTGTGCAAAACGCCAATTCACGTCGATTTATTTCAGGCAAGGTTTTGGATGAAGCCAATGTTTTGGTTACTTCATTTAATGGAAAGTAGAAGGTGAAATATATGCGCATCTTCAAATATATAATAATTAGTATGCTATTTGTATTGCCGGGAATGTGTACTGTTCAAGCTGAGTCACTGTGGAACGATAATTCGTCGATGTTTGCTGATCATCGCGCACATGCTGTGGGGGATATTCTTACGATAATTATTAGCGAGAATTCTTCAGCGACTCGTTCAGGAAATGCATCGAATTCTAAAAGCGCCAGCGGGAGCGCTGAAGCAGGCGTAGGTATATTTAAATTTATCGGCCAAGCCAGCCTCGGGACAAAGGATAGTTTCCAAGCAAAGGGTGCTATTAATAATACCAATACTGTGACAGGCAGAATTACCGTTACGGTGCAGGAAATCAAACCAAATGGCAATATGGTAATAACGGGGAAACAGAGTATCAAACAAAATGGCGAAGAACAGGTAATTAATATTTCCGGTGTGGTTCGGCCTGAGGATATTAGCGCAGATAATACCATACCATCTTCCTATGTTGCCGATGCCCAAATTCATATTGACGGCAATGGACCAATTGCCAAAAAACAGCGACAGGGCATTTTAACGCAGATTTTTAATTTCTTATTTTAATTAGAGGCTTTGATGGAGGATATATGCGTAGAGTAGCAGTTTTTTGTATAATTGGCGTGTTGACATTTTTGATGGCTTTTATCGCATTGGCGGCGCCCGTATCCGCCAGCGTGCGGATTAAAGATATTGCCAAGGTTCAGGGAGTGCGTTCCAATCAGCTTGTTGGTTATGGGATAGTTGTTGGTCTTAACGGCACTGGTGACACCGATAAAGCGCTTGCGGCCATGCAGTCTAACGTAAATTTCTTGAAAGCGTTTGGCGTTACGCTTACTACTGCTCAAATGAAGACTAAAAATGCAGCTGCGGTTGTGGTAACAGCTCAGCTGCCTCCCTTTGTAAAGCCAGGCGACACGATTGACATAACCGTATCATCAATGGGGGATGCCAAGGGGCTGCAAGGGGGGACACTTTTACAAACCCCGCTGCGAGCCGCCAATGGACAGGTTTATGCGGTGGGACAGGGAGCTGTAACCACAGGCGGTTTTTCGGTTAGTAGCGGCGGCAATAGTCAGCAAAAGAATTTTCCTACTGTAGGGCTTTTGACCAATGGAGCTATTGTGGAACGTGATGTTCCTATGACCTTTAGTAGTAATGGTATTATTCGTTTGGCGTTAAACCAGCCGGATTTTACAACAGCAACGAGGATTACTGAAATGGTCAACAGTGTGTTTGGTTCTATTGCTACGCCGCGGGATCCGGGTACAGTCGAAATTACCGTTCCGGGCAATTATACAGATAATGTAGTTACTTTTGTCGCAGCGCTAGAAGAGCTTTCGGTTACACCGGATAATGTTGCTAGAGTAATTATTAATGAACGGACAGGTACCATTGTTATGGGCTCAAATGTCACAATTGATGAAGTGGCGGTGGCGCAGGGCGGTTTAAGCATTAAGATATCTAAAGATACGCAGGTATCGCAGCCTGATGCGCTTTCCGGCGGCACTACAGCAACAACTACGAATACTGCCGTTGATGTCAAAGAAGGAAAAGCCGGCTTGATTGTTTTGCCGCAAAGCTCCAGTGTAGGCGATGTAGTGAATGCCTTAAATGCGGTAGGCGCAACGCCGCGCGATATTATTACTATATTGCAGGCGATAAAGGCTTCTGGCGCCTTGCACGCTGATTTCCAGGTAATATAAGGGGGTGGCATGATGCAAATTAATGCTGCTGGTATATCAGGTAATATGCAAAATGATTTTTCAGTAGCTAAGTATAAGGCAGAGTCCGATCAGCTTGGTACGGAGTTTGCCAGTCACTTGGCTAAAGCAGCCCAAGGATCGGCTGATAATAAAGAAACAGTACGTTTAAAAAGTGCTTGCCGTGATTTGGAAGCCGTATTCTTAAATATGATGTGGACAAGTATGCGCGCTACCGTGCCTAAAGCTAGTCTGATGGGCGGCGGTTTTGGCGAAGATATCATGCGGTCTATGCAGGATACCGAGCTTACCAAAACTATGGCGCAAGCAGGTGGAATGGGCTTAGCAGATATGCTTTACCGCCAGTTAAAAACTGACAATATAGCAAAAAACCAGGCTTCCAAGTAGCCTGGCTTTTTCTTTTTTAAAGCGATGTATATTCAAGTAAGACTGAGAAATTATAATAAGGTATGGTTTGGCTAAGTAAAGGAGTTTATGATGGTTAGAAATTATAAAAGAATTATATTTTTAGTAATGGGCTTATTGCTCTATATAAATGCCGTAGCTACGGCGGCTTCTAGTGAAATACAAAATGTTCGTTTCAGTCAGACTGCCGCAAAGGTGCGGATTGTATTTGAAGTTAGTAATCTGCCGGATTATAAGGCTAATTTAGTGCCTGATAAATCAGGCGGGGCGCCGCAGCTTACTATTGACATGCAAGGAGCAGTTAATAAGAGTTCGGTAAGAGAGCTTACCTTTACAGATCCTGTGGTTAGCTTTTTACGCCTAGATGACTCTGTAGCCGGAAAACTAAGCGCAGTAATTAAACTAAAGACTGCTGCTGATTATAAAGTTTTTAGCCTCAGAGCACCTAACCGTATTGTTATTGATATTTTGAAGGAAACGGATCAGAAGACAGAGCGCGAGATTGTGCCAGGCTTAAAATATACCGAATTGCTCCGCTATAGTGCGCGTGGTCCGGTATTTTCCTATATACTTGATGCGGATATCAAGGCAGGTTTAAAAATAAAACCGGTATTATCTAATGATGAAGTACCGGGACTTGAGCGGCTATCTTCTATGGCGGCTCGTAATAACGCTTTGGCAGCAGTTAACGGTACGTATTTTGCCCTAAACGGCGAAACTATTGGTACGCTAAAAGTAGCAGGAGAAATGGTCGGCATTCCGGAACTTTCCAGAACAGCCTTCGGCGTTTTGTCTGATGGCAGTGTAATTTTGGATCAGGTTAATTATCAGGGGACAGTCACCTTACCAACAGGGCAGACAGCGGAAATTGGCGGTGTGGATTCAGAGCGCGGGCCGGATGGACTAGTACTCTATAACCATTTTTATGGAGAAAGAACAGGTACTAATGAATATGGCGTAGAATATGTTATTATTAATAATAAAGTTGCAGCGATTAATCCGGCTAATAGCGTTATTCCCGCTGAAGGGGTTGTCTTATCCGCCCATGGGGCCGCAAAAGATGCCTTGGCTAGTTTAAAAGTAGGCGATAAAGTCACGATTAGTCAGACTTTGGGTGATAATCTAGATAAGGCCCAAGATGTATTAGGGGCAGGGCCAATGCTAGTGAAAGACGGGAGCGTATTTGTTACCGCTAAAGTCGAGGAATTTCCGTCAGACATTGCGGTGGGACGCGCACCGCGCACCGCGCTTGGTGTAACGAAAGACGGGCATATTTTGCTGGTTGTGGTAGATGGCAGACAAGCTGATCATAGTATTGGGATGACACTGACAGAGCTCGCCGGGTTTATGAAAGAACTAGGTGCTGTGCAGGCAATGAATTTTGATGGCGGTGGTTCCAGTGAAATGACGGTTGGTGACAAAGTTGTCAATCTGCCTTCTGATGGCCGGGAACGAGCTGTGGGAACAGCTATTGTCGTACAGCAAAAATAAGCTTGCAAATGAAAATAATAAAGCAGTATAATTGTATCAAAGAGAACATGATTATATAAAGCGGGCTGGCGCTGATCAAGGTGGGTATCTATTTGGTTACTGGTCACCGGCGCCAGCCTTGCTGATAATTGAATATATTAAGAAGGAAGGAATAATTATGAAAAAGAAAATTGGAATTATAGGATTATTACTATTATTAGTTGTTTTTGGAACCTGGGCAGCAGCCGCCGGAAATTTAGTGGATCAGCGTGGTGTTTTGTCAGGCAAGGTATTATCAGATAAATTGGTTTCTGTCGGCACGGCTGTACGAGAAGGCGATGTGCTTGTAAGGGTAGCAACACTTACCGGGGCGGCGCCTGCCGTAAGAGCAAATACGGACGGCATTGTACGCGAAGTTCTGGTTACGCCGGGAAAAAATATAAATTCAGGTGACGTGCTGGTACGTCTTGAGACGCGCTAAATAAACGAAATGGGGAAAAAGCCTTATATGTATTGGTCATTACGCATATTAAAGTGGTTTCAGATAGTACTTGTTGTGACGTTTGTGCCGCTCGCAGCCTATGCAGCGCCTGATATGATGTCAGTAGACAATATTAAAATCGGCATGCATGGTATTGCCAAAACTGTAGTGCTGGGGACAAAAATTGAGGATTTTGATGTAGAAGTATTGGGAATTATGAAAAATCAAGGGCCTGCAGGCGATTTGATTTTAGTGCGTGTCTCGGGGGATGTCATTGACCGTACCGACGGAATTGTGCAGGGAATGAGCGGCAGCCCGGTATACATTGACGGCAAATTAGTAGGAGCCATTGCTTATGGCTGGCCGCTGAAAGATCATAAAATTACCATGGTTACGCCGATTGGCGATATGCTGAAATTGTGGAATATCCCGGGCGCAAGCGCCGGCAGTTCAGAGTCGCAGCCGCTAAGTACAGCTCCAAATCAAGGAGATGCCCAGGCTGTACCTGAAGCGGCGTCATTAATGGTATCAGGACTTAGCGAACATGCAATGGATATGCTCGCTAATCAATTAAAACCCTACCAACTGGTTCCTTATGCCATTGGTGAGGCTCCAGCCGGTATTGAATTTCCGCCGCTTGAACCGGGCAGTTCCGTGGGTGTGCAGCTGGTGCGCGGGGATGTGAGCATGGAGGCTATTGGCACAGTAACCTATATGGAAGGCAATAAGATTCTTGCCTTTGGACATCCCTTTTTAAAAAGAGGCAAGGCCGAATATTTTATGACAAACGCCTATATCTTTACCACTGTAAATGGTCTTGATACAGGGTTTAAGCTGGGTACAACCGGTAATCTGGTAGGCGTTATTAATCAAGATCGCGGTAGCGGCATAGCCGGTGAGGTGGCCAGTTATCCTGCAATTATTCCCATGAGTATTCATGTGCAGGACAAAAATTTGGAAAATACCAGAGAGGCCAATGTGCAGCTTGTTCGGGATGAGCAATTGGTGCCGGCGCTTGCCGCCACAACTGTTTTTAGCGTTATGGAAAAGGCAATGGATCGTGTTGGTCCAGGCACAGCTAAGGTCAGTTTTGCGATTTCTGCCCGCAACATGCCTGGCGAAGTATTAAAGCGTGAGAATTTGTTCTATAGCGCTGGAAATGTTGGGGAGGCTGCTGTTGGCGAATTCCTGGAAGCAATGAGTATATTGATGGGCAATAAGTACAATCAGGTTGATATTATGGACGTTAAGGTAAATGTTAGCGTAAGTGATGAACAGCGCACCGCCTCTATTGTGGAAGCCCGCGCCAGTGAAACAACGGTTAGACCCGGGGACAAAGTTAGTGTTACCGTGCAGCTCAAACCGTTTCGCGGCGAAAAGATTACGCGGGTCGTCAATTTTACTGTTCCCAAAGATCAGCCAGCTGGTCCAATGACCTTAGAGGTACGCGGCGGAGGCATGATTCCTCTTGCACAGCTGCTTAAAGCAGCAAATCCGGAGGCACTTACCCAATTACTAAAATATCAACATAAAGATAAAACCTTTGCTGAGGTAATTAGTGGGTTTTCTAATCGGGAACGCAATAATGATATTATTGTAGAAAAAATGGATATGCAGTTACTAGATACATTGCCGCAAGATACAAAAAAGGCGCCAGTCAAAGAGGGCGGCCTCGAGCCGGAACAGGATTTAGCGGTAAACACGCCGCAAAGTAAAGCGGCTGTTGGCAGTAAAGCCAAAGATAAAAAATCAGAAAAGGCATTTATAAGTACCGATTTCATTGTGGATAATGATACACAACTGATAATTAATGTTGTAAAAGACAGTAAAGAGTAACTGCAAGGAGCCAGCGGCTCCTTGCTCTTTTATTTAATAGAAAGTATAAAGTTTAGAGGACTACGAAATTAGGCATATCAAGGGTTAGCAGGCTTTAAAGGGTTATGATTCGGATGGTCCCCTCTAGAGAGGGGTGGCGCGTGAGCGACGGGGTGTGTTTGGATTAACAAGGTCAATAAAAAAGAATTCCGGCAAAAAAACCAACACACCCCGCCCTTTGGGCACCCCTCTCTAGAGGGGAACTAAGGCAAAATACCGGGCTTCTTTAAAAACAGATTTTTTTCGCTACGAAAAGCAGGGAACTTTGCCTTCCAGCTAGAATAAATGTTTCGAAAGAAGGCAATTTTAGTGGAAAGGTGACGCCGGTGATTAATGCATTAGAGTTTATAGGGCGCAATCTAATTGGCAGTTTAGAAAACTGCGGGAAGGTTATGCTGCTGATTTTTGAGACAATTTATCATATAGGGCATCGCCCTAAACTTAAAAATATTGTGCAGCAAATGGCACATTTGGGTGCAGACTCTTTGCCTATTGTTTTATTGACTATCTTGTTTACAGGGATGGTTATGACAGTACAGACAGCGCAGGAATTTATTAAATACGGTGCGCAATCGTCAGTAGGCGGGGTTATTGCGATTGCTATGGGGCGTGAGCTTGCACCCGTACTTACCGGCGTAGTTACAGCCGGGCGGGTTGGCGCCGCTATTACTGCCGAAATTGGCTCGATGAAGGTTACCGAGCAAATTGATGCACTGAGGGTGATGGCAGTAAACCCTATAGGGTATTTGGTGGTTCCCCGTTTTGTGGCCTGTGTGCTGATGCTGCCGATACTAGTGGTGTTTGCTGATATTATTGGCACGATTGGCGGTTACCTTGTGGCTACTTTATTTTCTGGGATTGGTTCTTATACTTTTCTTAATTCCATAAAAATATTTGCCGAAGTAAATGATGTGCTGGGCGGACTAGTTAAAGGCATGTTTTTCGGCGGGATTATTGCCATCATCGGCTGTCATAAGGGACTTACCACCGCTCCAGGGGCAGAGGGTGTAGGGCGCGCCACTACTTCGTCGGTAGTAAACTCCATAATCTTAATTTTTATTTGCAATTATTTTTTATCCTTGCTGTTATATCGGTAACTAAATATTATTAAGCATTCGTGGGGGGTAGAAAATGATTCAGCTGAAAAATGTAAATCTTAGTTATGGGCATACTGAGATTTTGCATAACATTAATCTTGAAATTTCTGAGAAGGAAATTATGGTCATTATTGGCCCGAGCGGTTCAGGTAAAAGTACGTTGCTTCGGCTTATTGTCGGATTACTGAAACCTACTTCAGGCGAGATTTTTATTAATGGTCAGGAAATATCAAAAATGACCGAAGATGAGCTAAATACTGTTCGTCTAAAAATGGGCATGGTCTTTCAGTATTCAGCCCTGTTTGATTCTATGACCGTGGGGGAAAACGTTGCCTTTGGTCTCAGGGAACATACTAATCTGCCGGAAGCCGAGATAATTAAGCAGGTCCGCCGGAAACTTAGGATGGTTGGTCTTTTTGGCAAGGAAAATGTAGTGCCAGGGGCTTTATCAGGCGGTATGAAAAAACGGGTTAGTTTGGCCAGGGCGATTGCCGTTAATCCGCAAATTCTGCTCTATGATGAGCCCACCGCCGGACTTGATCCAATCATGTCCAATAAGATTGATCGGCTGATTACAAGCACGCGGCGTAATATGGGGGTAACGTCGGTTGTAGTTACGCACCATATGGAGAGTGCCTTTCATATTGCTGACCGTATTGCCATGATTTATGAGGGACGTATTGTCGAAGTGGATAGTGCAGCTGAGATAAAACAGTCCCAAAATGCAATTGTGCAGCAGTTTATTCACGGACTTAAAAGTCCTAGGGAATGGGTGAAGAAGGAGGTCGATGAAGCTTGAGTAATGAAGCAAAAGTAGGCGGGTTTACGGTTGCCGGCCTGATGCTTTTAGCATATATGATTATTCATTTGTCAGGGTTCTCCTTTGGCGATAAGGGGTATGAGGTGCAGGCTGTATTTAGTCATGTAAATGGTCTTAAACCAGGCAATGTCGTTCGTTTTGCCGGCGTAGACGTTGGTAAGGTAACCCTCGTGCAGGTTGTACCGGAAGGAATTCGCGCGACGCTTGAAATTGGCAAGGGGGTGCAAATACCTGAAAGCTCTAGGTTTAGTATTGGGGCCGATGGTCTTCTGGGTGAAAAATATATTGAAATTACGCCAGCCGAAACGAACGGTCGCTTTCTAGCCCCAAATTCTGTCGTTTACGGTGTAGAGCCACAGGGGTTAGATACACTTATTGCATCCGCGGATAGTGTGCTTGGTGATGTGCAGAAACTGGTACGGTCGCTTAATGATATTTTGGGTGATGAAAAAGTTAAGGCATCATTAAAAGATTCAGCCATAAATGCCAAAGCTATTACGGAAAATCTCAGCCTGATGAGCGCTGCAATGGCGCGGATGGCCATGAATAATGAAGCAGATGTGGCGGCCATGGTGCAAAATCTTAAGGGGATGGCCGTAAGCTTAAATAGTGTATCGCAGCGAATTGACAAAATGGTGGCAAGTGTTGATAACGATGGTCAGACTGCCAGCGATTTAAGGGAAGCATTAGCTAATATCCGTATTACCAGCGCCCGTGTTGAAAAAATGGCGGCAGCATTAGAAGGGGTTGTTACCGACCCTAAGACGGCATCAAATATTAAAGAAACGCTAAAAAATGCCCGTGATGCCAGTGAAAAGGCCAATAAAATGCTCAGCAAACTAGATAGCATAAAAGTGCAGCCAAGTGTGGATGTTTTATACAATTTTGATAGCGGTAAATATAAAACCAATGCTGATGTTCGTATCGCCACGTCACCGCAGGATTTTGCCATTATTGGTGCCAGTAATATTGGCGACAGTACCAAGGCTAATCTGCAAATTGGCCGGGGAAATGAGCGGTTTGCCACCCGTGCCGGCCTGATAGACGGAAAGGCCGGACTGGGTATTGATTCAGATGTAACCAGTCAGCTGCGGTTATCTGTCGATGTATATGATCCCAATGATTTGCGGGTAAAATTCCGTACACAATATCAAGTGGCGCCAGATACTTATTTCGTAGGAGAAAATGACAGTCTAAATAAAAATGCCGGCCGAAATACGTATTTTGGGGTAAAAAGGAGTTTTTAACTTATTGACACTGAGGAAGTATACGACATATAATGAAACCATGCTGACTAATCAGTCCAAAGCAATAGTAAGTAGGGAGGATAATTATGTTTGAAAAAAATAGAATGGTAGCTTGGAAAAGGTACTTGGCTGTAGCTATGACTGGAGGCCTGTTTGTACTCAGTACGTCGGCGGCTTTTGCCGCCCCGGTGGAATTGACGTTAGACGATGCAGTGGCATTGGCGCTTAAGAATAATTTGAATATTACCATTGCCGGGGTTACTCGAGAGAGTACAGCGTGGAAAATTAATCAGGCACAAACCGGAAAAAAATGGTCAGTAGACTACACCCTTTCAGGCTCTCGTACTAAATCAACAGGTGCAAATGGTGCTGTTGATGCTTTCGGTCATAAAATTAGTGCTACGCTGCCTTTGTATACCGGTGGTACGGTGGAAGCAGGTATTAAACAAGCTGAGATAAATTTAAAGGTTGCTGATTGGGACGTAGAGAAGAACAAGCAGCAGGTTAAACTTGACGCCACAACAGGCTATTTTGATATTTTACAAGCACGTAATGTGTTAAAAGTGGATCAGGAGTCTGTTGACCAATTAGCCGCACATCTCAAAAATGTAGAAGCGCAGTATAATGTGGGCACAGTAGCCAAATCTGATGTGCTGCAGTCAGAGGTAAAGCTAGCTAATGCCAAGCAGCTTTTGATTGCGCAGCAGAATACATACGATATAGCAATTTCCAGCTTAAATAATGTGCTGTGCTTGCCGCTTGATACCGAACTGGAAATCAAGGAAGAACTATCATATACCAAATATGATGATATTTCCTTAGAGGATTGTATAAAAAGAGGGCTGGCTAATCGTCCGGAAGTAATGGAAGCAGACCTCAATGTGGAATATTACAAACAAGGTGTTATTAGTGTTAAGGGCAATAAAAAGCCCAAAGTCAGCCTTAATGGTACTGTGAATTTAGCTGATGATAAATTGCCGGGTACGGATAATAATGGCTGGTCGGTAGGGGTAACCGCCCAGTGGTCAGTTTTTGATTCTGGCCGGATTGATTCACAAGTTAAACAAAGCGATGCCGATTTTGGGAAAGCGCAATATACCGCAAAGCAGACGCGTGACAGTGTAGCGCTTGCTGTACGGCAGGCTTATCTTAATATGAAAGCAGCTGAAAAACAGATTGATACGACAAAAGTAGCTGTAGAACAAGCCGAAGAAGATTTTAAAATTGCTAAGGTTCGTTATAGTTCCGGCGTTGGTACCAATCTTGATGTAATGGATGCAGAACTTTCGCTTACACAAGCTAAAACCAATTATATTCAGGCATTATATAACTATAATACCAGCAAGGCTAAATTAGATAAAGCTATGGGTGCAGCAGTAAAATAAACTTCAGAGAAGATACAAAGAAGACACGGGGTGGGGGCGGTTTCTCAGTCTCAGAAGTATATTGAGACAGAGAAACCGTCTTTGTGTCTACTTAGGGAGTAATTTATTCTATTGTAAGAAATTATAATATTCATAGAACAGGAAGTTGTCAGTGCGGCGTCGAATAGATTGAGCATAGTATGTACATCTACAGGAGGCTAGCATGAAGCATAAGGCGATTATAGTAACTGTAGCAGTGATCGCTATTATTGTCGGTGCTGTTTTGCTTAAAGGGCAGGAAATGCTTGATCGTGCCAGCCAGACTTTGGCACAGGATTTATCTCAGGCACTGGGCAGCAAGATTACGATTGGCAAAGTAGAAGTGACTTCTTTTAATACATTGACGATAGATGATGTGGCGGTTTATGATAAAAAAACTGAACGCTTATTAACAAGTCCCAAAATGGTAATCAATTATAGTATCCCTGCGCTACTTAGGGGAATTCCGGTAGTAGAAGCCATAAGTCAAATTACGGCCATAAAGCCTACCGTCGTTCTGCGTCAGGATAATAGCGGTAACTGGAATTATGCGGACTTAGTCCAAACTAAAGACGAAAGTCAAAGTGAATTTGCCGGTAAAGTTAGTATCGAAGATGGCAGTCTGCTGGTGGGCATGAATGATCAGGAGTGGCAGTTTGATGCGGTAAATGGTATGGTTGACTTTGCTGATCATCCGGCTGCGCAGATAAAGCTCACAGGGTTAAGGCAGGGGGCTAAGTTAAAGGCTGAGGGCAGAGTTGACAGCAAGCGGCAGACGACGCTTACTTTGGACGCTGCTGAGCTTACGTTAAATGACTATCAGTCCTTGTATCCTGAAAATAGCAGCATACATATTTTGGATGGGAAACTTAGACAAGTTACTTTCACCCTACAAAAAAGTCAGGATGAAGTTAAAGTAGCTGGCGAAGCCCGGCTTGATAGCGTGGCTGCAGATATTGATAATGTGAGCGTACAGGATATTCAGGGGTTAATTACATTTACCAATACGGATATATCTTTTTTTGATACGGCAGCGAAAGTGTATCAGCAGCCTGTCAAGGTACGGGGAAAAGTGGCCTTGGACAGTGCTGTGCCTGCCCTGGATTTGGATGTTTCATCGCCCGGTTTTGATCTTAGTGCATTGGAAACAGACCTTCCAGTACAAGGAACAGTAAGCGGACAGGCAAAAGTGCTGGGCCTGGCTAATAATCCGGTGATTGACGGTCAGTTTAGCTTACCGCAGGGTGAAATCGAGGGGTATCAGGTTACAGACGCTAAAGCAAAACTGCACCTTGCTGACCGACAACTATTTTTTACTGATGTTCAGGCTGGTATGCTGGGAGGCCTTATTTCAGCACAAGGCATGTTGGATTTAAATACGAACGGATATACGGTAGCGTGTGAAGGCAAAAATACCAATACTTCTTTGATTAGGGAAGCAGCGCCATATATAGCAGGAACAGGTAATTTTGCGGTGGACATCAGCGGACAGGGCCCAATTGAGAATGCATCAATTAAGGGAACTGTAGCTATGGAAAATGGTGCAGTACAAGGCGTGCTGTTTGAGAAATTACACGCCGGTTTTTGGCAAAAGGATGGTCGTCTTACTATTGATTATCTGAACGTTTCAGCAGGCGGCGGTGCAGCTGCGCTGAGCGGCTGGGCCTTGACTGATGGCAGCAGCATAAATATGAATGTGGCAGCCCAGGGGCTTTCTCCTGCGATAATTGCCAAATTGCAAGATGAGCTACCTATTTCCGGACAGTTTGATTTTGATGGTCAGATAAACGGATCATTCAAGCAGCCAGAGGTAAGCGGTCAGTTTATGGCGCTCAATGGTGAGCTCTTTAATCAGCCTTTTCAAAAGGCTGAGGGCACTATATATCTTAGAGGTACGGAGCTGACACTCGAAGACGTAAAGCTGCTGGATGGAGTGACCAGACATTTAGTACAGGGCAAGATTAGTTTAGCAGGTGAGCAGGAAATAACCTTGTCTGTTGTTTCGCAAAAGGCGCGCGCTGAGAATCTGGTGAAGCTTTTCTCAGCGGATGAAAGGCTTACAGGTAATGTGGATAATGAGATACAGCTATATGGACCCATTAAAAATTTTAATGCTAAAGGCCATATAGTTTTGACTGAAGGTAGTTTTAGGGGACAGCTCGTAGCTAAAGGCGAAGGCTTTTATGAACGGCAAAATGGCAAGATAATATTAAAAGACTTTATGGTGAATTCGCTAAATACCGATGTGCTTGCTTCTGGCCAAATTGATGAAAATCAGATGCTAAATCTTGATGTAGCGGCGCATAATGTTGACTTAGCCAAATTGCAGGTTGAACTGCCGTATCCTCTTGCCGGCAAGGCTGACTTTAGGGGAAAAGTGACGGGAACTATGCAGGCTCCGGAATTTACCGGTGAATTATCTGCGCAGCAGCTGTGGTTTAATGGCAAAAAAGTGCAAGCCGTAGCTGGTCTGGCACATTTTATCGGAGATGAATTGGAGATTTCCCAGCTCGATTTTTCCCAGGAAAACGGGAAATTCCACTTTTCCGGCGGCATCAATATTGCCTCACGTGAAATTTTCGGGCAGCTGGATGTGGAAAATGCTGAGCTTGAATTCTTACTGGCAGCTTTTAATGTTCCCTCCCAGGATTTATCCGGTTGTCTAAATGGCCAGCTCAAGCTAAATGGCACTACTAATCAGCCTAATGTTTGGCTTAGCGGACAGCTAACACAAGGGCAAATAAAGAAATATGCCTTGGAGAATATTGAAATAGATGCTCAGCTGGTAAATCATGTTGTGACCATTAATAAATTTACGGCACAGCAAGGCAAGGGAATTTTGGCGGCAAGCGGCACAGCTGATTTACAGGGACCGCTTAATTTGGAAATCGGCGGACGGGATATTGATGCAGGACTGCTCTCTGCTTGGTTTAATTCGAAACTTGAGGCCAAAGGCCAGCTGAGTTTTACCGCGCAGGTAACAGGAACTGCTGAAAAGCCGCATACCGCAGTATCAATGGATATTGCTGGCGGCGGAGTTTCTAATGCTACTTTTGATTCATTATATGGCTTGTTTGTAATTGATAAAAGCACACTTCATGTAAATCAGCTGCTGTTAAGCAAAGGACCATATCGTGCCAGCGCCTATGGCACTGTGCCGCTGGCGCCGTTTAGCGAATCCGGCAGAGCTGACACTGGTGAGGAAGATCAAATTAATTTGGTGGTAAAGCTCGATGAAGCCGATCTTAGCATTTTGCCGCTCCTTACCAAGGATGTAGCATGGGCTGTTGGTCAGACTCAGGGTGGTATAACCATCGGCGGTACACTTAAACAGCCATTAATGCAGGGACAGTTTAGGGTTAATAACGGAACGATTAAATTAGCCTATCTAAATGAACCTATCAAAAATGTAGGGGTTGATATTCAATTAAATAATGATAAAATAGATGTGAAGACAATTGAAGGTTCTATGGGAAAGGGCGGCTTTCGTCTTTTTGGCACAACCGAGCTCAAAGGGCTGACTTTAAAAAATTATGGCTTGACCCTAGAAATGAACAAAATGGGAATTAGCAGTAAGTACTTTAAAGGACCGGTTAATGGTAAATTAACACTGGCTGAGCAAAAGGGACGGCCGATGCTTGAAGGAAATTTGACGTTTGATGAAGATTTAGTGAATATACCTGCTTTGCCGGCTATGTCCCAGACCGATTTTGATGTTGATTTGAATGTCGATGTTGTTGTCGGGCGAAAGGTGCATTTCTATAACTCGTTGTTGTATGACTTTTATGCCGCAGGCAGAGTGAATTTTGCTGGCAGTACGAAAAATCCAACAGCTTTTGGTCATATTCGGGCTGTGCGCGGCACAGTAAATTATCTGAGAACGCCGTTTAAAATAAATGAAGGCAGTATGGAGTTTGCCAAATTTACCACATTGGAGCCGGTAATAAAATTAAAGGCCCAGGCTAAACTCGAACAGACTGTAGTTGATTTGAGTGTGAATGGGCCGTTTAGCGCGCTCGATTTACAGCTCAAATCAGATCCGCCGATGCGGCAGTCGGAAATTTTGTCCCTCTTGACATTGCGCAGTCATTTTTTTGAAAACCAAAGAAACGGCGCGGCTTCAAGCAGCGGCCTTGGCCGCGAAGAAGCCATGAGTCTTCTTGATGCAGGGCTGCAAATGACTTTTGTCAGCGAAGTGGAAGGAGCGTTTCGTAATACCTTTGGCCTTGATGAATTTCAGCTAAAACGAGATTTTTTTGATGTAGATGCCACGACCAATGTGAATCGACAGCAGCAGGAAGGCTATTCAGTGGAGATTGGCAAGTACATTAATGATCGGCTAATGCTTACTCATCTTATCGGCCTTGATCATTATGAATATAAAACCGCTTTTCGTTATGACTTCTCGCGGCATATGAGCATTACCGGCTCGATTGATTATCGCAGCAATAAATATATCGGTATTGAGACCCGTTTTCGTTTTAAATAAAATGTATGGGAATGATGATAGTGTTATTTGACAGCTATTTAGAGGAACTCAAAAAAATATCCCTGCTTAGCTTGGATGAAGAACAATTATTATGGCAGGGCTACAAGGAAAACGGCAATCTTAGCTGTCGGCGTCAGCTTATTGAACATTATCAGCCGCTGGTATTTAAGGTTGCCATGCGTTGGCGCAGGGAAGAGGCCCTTATTATGGATATCGTGCAGGAAGGTACTGTAGGCCTCATTGAAGCGGTAGAAAATTATGATTATTCGCGTGGCGTGGCCTTTAGTCTTTATGCTGTGCACCGTATTCGCGGCCAGATTATTAACTATTTGGGACGGGAAGGAAGTCGCAGTCTGGCCTATCTGGAAGATGCTGAAGAATGCAATATGGATACTTGTCCTGTGGATGAGTCGGCGGAGATTACCAGGCAGGTCGAACATAATTACGCTGTGGAACAACTGCGATTGGCTTTGCAGCGCTTGCCGCTCAAGGAGCAGATGGTATTAAACGGGGTATTTTTGGAAGACCGTGAGCCCAAACAATTAGCAGAAAATCTTGATCTTAGTATTTCACATATTTATCGGCTGCAAAAGCAAGGTATTCGCCGTGTTCGCGGGATGTTATCTAAATTTATGCAAAATTGGTAATAGGGAAATTGACTAAAGACGATAAATGGCTAGATAAATGGCTAGATAAATGGCGCAGTAGTCATGATTATCTGAGAAAAATAGAGAAAAACTGCATATATGACAATATTTGCAGTTTCCTTGATGACCATAATCTGGCCTCTTCACAGGATTATATAATTGTGGTTATAATAGGGGTGGTGAAATGGTGGATTTAAAGCAGGTCGGTGAGTGCTTGCAAGCGGCAAGACTATGGATTTCCCATGCCGAAGAGGCGTTTGACAAAAAAAAGGATATTCGCGGTGAACTGGATTTGCTGTTGGCGCAGGCTGAATTAAAGCGTGTGCGCGAGGTAAAACGTTCTTGTCAGTGGCGCTATAAATATTCTTTTTTGCGTCAGATAACCGCTTTGGGACTGGCTGCTCTGATGGTTACCGCCGGGATAGGCGGCGCCTATTGGCTCATAAATCAAGGGGAAAAACCAAAGGCTATGCCTCAAGTTGTAGTATATCATGATGCTGAGCGTGGACAGGAAGTTAAGAGTGAGGCCGAGAAAACTGAAAAAACGGTCCCTAGTGCTGTAAGCCAAGCTCAGATAGTAATTTCACCAGAAGTGAATTTAGAGACTCCAGCTCACCAGACTGTTTCCCATGAAGAACATCAGACAGCGATAACTGCTGCTCAGCAAGATAAGCCTAAAGAAAATGCCGCACCGGATAAGATTGTATCGCCTGATGAAATGCAAAAACTTATTCGGGTCGCCGGAAAATCCCTAAGGGCGCAGTAAAAGGTAAGCTAGTTTAAATTTGATAGGAGGTAACGAATGAAACTATTTAGAAACCAGCTATTGTTGGCCGCTGTTTTTAGTGTTAGTATGCTGTTGTCTGTATTTGCACCTGCTTATGCGGCGGATATTGCTGGCAAGACAGCTACGGCTGTTGCGGTGACAGGCAATACGACAGTTCCGGAAAGCTCTATTATGGCAGTTATCAAAGTGAAGCCTGGTGATACACTAACGCCGGATAAAATTAATCAGGACCTGCATGCTATTTATGAATTAGGCTATTTCTTTGATGTGACAGCTAATTTTACCGAAGTGCCGGAAGGCGTTAAGGTAGTTTATTCTGTAATGGAAAACCCGGCGCTGAATAATATCATTATCAAAGGAAATACCAAGGTATCAACAGACAAGCTGCAAAGTATGCTGACAATAAAAAAAGGCAGTGTAGTAAACACAAGTACTGTTAATGACAATGCTAGGGCTATTGAACAGTATTACCATGAGCAAGGTTATATTTTAGCTAAAGTTAGTGACGTTGCAATGGGTACTGATGGTGTAATTACAATTACTATAAATGAAGGCATGCTGGAAGGCATCAAAATTAAAGGCAATGACAAGACCAAAGATTATGTTATTACCAGAGAGATGAAGCTAAAAACAGGGCAGCCGTTCAATGCTAAAGATGCCAAGCGCAGTATGCAAAAAGTGTACAACCTGGGCTATTTTGAAGATGTAAATATGAAATTGAACCCAGGCAGAGATCCCAATGCTGTAGTACTAGAGACAGATGTTGTTGAACAGAAAACCGGCGTGTTTTCTATTGGCGGCGGGTACAGTCAGACTGATGGACTGACGGGGATTATTGAGCTTGGTGATGATAACTTCCGCGGCACTGGTGATAAAACTAAGATTCACTGGGAGTTTGGCGGCAATTCTTATACTTCCCATAACTATCAATTTAGTTATACTCGTCCATGGATCAACAATAATACGCAGACTTCACTTAGTTTTGATATTTATAACATGACTAACTTGTACAATGACTACGATAATGCTGTTTGGCAGTCTGAGTATTATCGCAAACGCCAGGGCTGGGATATTACTGTAGGTCGTCCGCAGGGCGAATATGTACAAAACTATATTACCCTAAAACATCGTGATGACAAGTATGTGGCACATTATTCAGGGGACATCAATTATGGTGATGGTAGCCATCCGGACTATTTGCAAAATAACTTTGGGGTGACCCGCAGCGTTATTTTATCAAGGGTGTTTGATTCTCGTGATAATGTCTTTAATGCGACAGAAGGTGCGAGAACCTCCTTGTCCGCGGAATTTGCCGGCAAGCTGTTTGGCGGGGACTTTAATTTTAATAAATATAATGTTGAAGCCCGCAAGTATTTTAAAGTAGGTCATGACCAGACAATCGCTGTTCGCACCGACTTAGGTTATGCTACAGGAAGAATGCCTGATAGCGGTAAATTTACGGTAGGCGGTATTGATACACTGCGCGGGTATGATGATGATGAATTTAAAGGTAATAAAATGTTAACGGCTTCTGCTGAATATCGTTTCCCTATCGCCAAGAAGGTACAGGGCGTTCTCTTTACCGATATAGGTAATGCATGGGATGGCGAAGGCTATAAGCTTGATGACTTAAAAAGCAGTGTTGGTATCGGTATACGTTTAAATACGCCGCTTGGGCCGATCCGGCTTGATTTTGCTAAAGGTTCACAAGGTAATAAGACCCACTTTGGGTTTGGCGGGCAATTTTAAAATAACTTGAGTTTAGTCAAGAGTCAGGCTATGGCCTGACTCTTGCTATAACAAAATGGAGCTTTGCGGGCGGAGGTGCATGGTCTTTGCGTATCGTTAAATATATATTTTTGTTGTCGGCAGTGCTGATGGTATTTAGTTGTCCGGTATTTGCCGCAGAGGATACAATACAAGCTGTCAGCGTGCACTTAATGACCGATGATAAACAGGCTTTACCGGCTTATGCAGTCAAGCGGATGTCTAGAAGTGTCGCTGCGATTGGTGAACAGCTCTTATTGGGCCGTAAAGCGGCCGAGATTGCCACAAACAGCGGACAATATGAAAAATTGATTCGTGAAGTGTTTGATCGGGTGCTTGTAGGCTATTCTATACAATCAGTAGAAATTTTACCAGCCAGCCAGACCGCCGATATTTCGCTTAAACTAGTGCCTTGGGGGGAAACCGTACGTGAGGTTCGGTTAGAAGTGGATTATGGTGGCGCTGCACCGGAGATAGTTGAGCTCATACGCAAAGACTTGGGAAATATTCAGGGGACTATTGACGAAGTCTTACTAGGGCTGCCTGTAGAGTCCGTAGAGTGGGCCGGCAGTGTATCAAAAAATGTTGTGCGGGAAAAGATTGAGGCTAGACTACCGGAATTTCGCAGCAGCATAGATATTGTTCCTGGTGAAAGTACGCTGGTAAAGCTGACACTGTCACCTACCAGCCCGATTGTGCAAAATGTTCATGTGGCGCTTCGGTCACATAGCTTTCCCAATATACTGCTGGAACAAGTTAGGCCGGACGTTGAAGCAGCCACTAATGTTTTAACAGGCATTCCGGCAGCCTTCATTGATCGGCATCGTGCCTTTTTTACCTGCCGCTTGTCCGAACTTACGGCTCAGCATGCGCTGACTAAACGGTATGGACTTACCTTTACGCCAAACATTAATGCCGCAGAAGAGACAGAAGTCACTTTAAAAGCCGAAACCAGCCTATATAATGTTACGTTAGAAGGCTATTTAGATATGGGAAGGCATGATAATGACACGTCTTTTAAACTGCATGTTGGGAAAAATTTTGGTAAAAAGGCTGAGGTATTTGTTGAAAATGTCTTTATACCAGGCAGTATTACATGGAATGTTATGCCAGGAATGCTTTATCATCATGATTATACGGCAGCAGGGTTTAAATATGATGTATCAAATAGCGATTTTGTTTTGCTGCTAAATCAATACCTGGGGAATCACTGGTCAGTGCGGTTTGAGCGTACGCCGATAAGCGGCAGGAATGAATTTGGTATTCGTTATAAAATGCATGAATTTGTTAGTGCAGAATACGTGTTTACTAATACGGATAAGTGGCTCCGCTTGATTGGACATTTATAAAAAATTCCAGGTTGAATGACAAGGGACGTACTGGTATAATATGAAGGGTATGATAAAAAAATGCCGCTAGGCTAGAGAGAAGGGATTCATAGTGTTGAAATTAGAAAAAAAACAAGTAAAGATTATCTCATTAGCAATTGCTCTATTTTTTGTACTCGGAATTGTAGGAATAGCTTTATCACAAAGCGGAAAATCCTATGCTGCTGGTACCAGCAATTCATCCAATGTTGGTGTGGTAAATATGCAGATGCTGATGTCGCAAAGTCCAGACATGGCAAAGGCTCAGCAAGATTTTCAGGCTGAGGTAGAGCAGGCTAAAAAGGATTTTGAGGAAAAGACTGCTGGTAAGAGTGATAAAGAAAAGCAGGATTACTACACACAGGTACAGCAGCGCCTCGGCCTTAAGCAACAGGAACTGATGGAGCCTGTTATGAAAAAGGTAGAAGGAGTTATTAAAGAAGTAGCTGATGCCAAAGGTTTGGCTGTGATACTTGATAAAGGTAATGTAGTATATGGCGGTCAGGATATAACTGACGAAGTAGGCAAGAAACTTAGCGGCAAGTAGTTTGAAGATAGATAAATAGCATGCAATTGCTGCCGAGCAGGTGATTACCAGCTCGGTTCTTCATTACAAGCATTTAAAAAATTAAATTTTGGTCTCCGCTTAGAAAGAGGGTGATGCTGGTGTTTTCTCATCGTATGGTACTACGGTTTCTGGTTTTGATGATCGCTGGTCCATTAGTTATGACAGGCTGTTTTGGTAAGACGCAGCCGCAGGATACCAAGGCTCCCGTTATTGAAAACAAGCTAGGGATTATTGATATGAACAAAATAGTCAAGGCCCATCCTCGCTATAATGAATATCAAACATTACAATTACAAATAAATGCATTAAACTATCAGCTGGAGGCCAAAGCGCAATTGGCAGCACCGGAGGCTCTGCTAAATCAGCCGTCTGAATTTCAAGAGTCTGAGACAGCAGGCGGGTTAAGTAAGAGCAGCCAGGTGGGAAGCGATGTTAAGCTTGCCAAGAAGCGTGAGCAGCTAAATGACCAGTATAATGCTCAGGCGGCAAAGGCCAAGCAAAGTGCAGCAGCTCAGCTGGAAGCTTATCGCACAGAATTAGAAAAGGAATATGTATTGCCGCTATTTAATTTAAAATTAAAGCAAACCGCATCCTTGTCACAAAGCGACGCTGCGGCAGTACAGGCTGAAATTGAAAAAATAAAAATTGAGCAGCAGCAAAAATATGCGGCCAAAGCGGCTCTGTTAGAAAGTCAGATGAATCAATTGGTAGCAGCAGAATATGAGCATTTACAGGCAGAGATGCTGGCATATCAAAAAGAGCTAAATAAAGAAGCTGTTGCAGTAAAGCCCGCAGAATCAGCCGTGCAGGATAGCTGGAGTCCTCTTCCAATTGAGAACGATAGCGCTGACCAGGTCAAGTTAACCGAGCAGCTTTCCGCGCTGCAGCAAAAGCAGGCATTACTTGAGCAGCAGATTCTTGAAGATATTCAGAATAAAACCGGACAAATTGCGGCAGAAAAAGGCCTTGATACGGTAATAACGAATATTAAAGTTAATATTCGGGCGCTCGATATTACCGAATTGGTGATTGCCGGATTAAAGAAGTAGGCAGATGGTTATACTAATGGTAAAAATGGCAAAGAATATTTTGCCAACAAAAGTGGAGGGAAACAATATGAAACAAGGTGTGAAAGTTGTATTATTATTGGTGATGGTATTTGCCGTTTCGGTACTTTTAGGCGGCTGCGGTACAAATCAAAGTGTTGGGGTAGTAGACGTAAACAAGGTAGTAAGTGATAGTCCCCAGTTAAAGAGCTTACAGGATCAATTGAATACCAAAGGTAAAGAACTCAGTGATCAGCTGGAAAAAGACAAAGCCAGCCTTTCGCCTGAGGACTTTCAGAAAAAACAGCAGGCTGCTTATGATGATTTTATGAAAATTAAGCAGGATATGGAAGGTCAATTTGACACGACCATGAAACAAACACTAGAACAAGTAGCCAAAGATAAAAAACTTGGTGTGATTTTATACAAAAATGGGGTAGCACAAGGCGGTACGGATGTAACAGAAGATGTTATCAAGAAACTGCAATAGTGCGGGGAGGCTTTCTACTTGGATGCGTCAGTAAATAATCCATTAAATAATTCAAGACAAAAACGTTTGGCGGAAATTGCCGAAATTATCGGCGGCGTTCTTGTGGGAGATGGCGATACGCTAATAGCTGGAGTAACGAATATTGAAGATGCTGGACAAAATGATATTACCTTTGCGGTGCCGCCGCACCTTGAGAAGGCAGCAGCGGCTGAGGCCGGGGCTGTCATTGTACCAGCTGATGTAGAAAGTTTTGCTAAACCCATAATCAGGGTGCAAAACCCCCGTGCGGCTTTTGCTAAATTGCTGGAAATATTTACACCGCCGGTTAAAGTAGAACGCGGCGTTCATCCTACGGCTGTAATCGGGGAAAATGTGCATCTCGGCGAAAATGTTGCTGTTATGCCCTATGTTGTGCTTGCTGATAATGTCGTGCTTGGCGATAATTGTGTGCTGTATCCGCATGTCTATGTTGGCGAAGACTCTACAATTGGTAATGATACGCTGATTTATGCCAATGTAACACTGCGGGAACGAAGCCAAATTGGCAGCAGGGTTATTATTCATAGCGGCGCATCTATTGGCAGTGATGGTTTCGGCTTTGTTACAACAGGTGGCAAACACCACAAAGTACCTCAGGTGGGCAATGTTGTAATTGAAGATGATGTTGAAGTGGGGGCAAATACGGCGATTGACCGGGCGGCGACAGGCAGTACTATTGTAAGGCAAGGAACTAAGATTGATAATCTAGTGCATTTAGCGCATAACGTGGTGATTGGTGAAGACTGCTTTTTGGTAGCGCAAACCGGTATTGCCGGTAGCACCAAGGTGGGTAGTCACGTGACGTTTGCCGGGCAAACCGGCAGTACAGGCCATATTACTATCGGTGATAACTGCGTATTTGCTGCTAGATCCGGTATAATCGGTAATATTGATTCAGGCTCGTTTTGTGCCGGCTTTCCAGCAAGGCCCCATAAAGAGTGGTTGCGCAGTGAAGCTGCGTTACGCAAAGTACCCGATTTACTAAAAAAAGTACGGGATTTGGAAAAGCGGTTGGCTGAAGTTGAAAAGAATGGTGATTAACAAATACGAGACAAATGAAGATTTGTCTCGTATTTGTTATGACGATAACAGAGACTGCTAGATTTTAGCAATCTCACAGGGATTACCACTAGCGCAGCAGACCATTTCAGCATATAATTACGTCATAATATTTGTAATAATAATGGGAGGATTTACATTGAAAAAAATTATAGGGCTTAGTGCTATATGTTTAACCTTTTTGACGGCGGTTGCAACGGCTGCACCGGCGCTTAATGGATCTACAGGACTTATTAATACTCCATCGGCTGATGTATTGCGTGAAGGACAAATCTCGCTTGGTTATTATCATTTAAAGGATGGCGGAGTAGGGAATGTAGCCTTTCATGTAGCGGGAAATTTGGAAGTTGGTGCAGCAGGCTTTCGCTATGATGGACAGGCCAATAAAACCTATGTAAATGCTAAGCTAGCGCTAGCGCCGGAAACTGTGCTGACGCCTGGGCTGGCTTTGGGTGTTATGGATGCAGCCAATCAGCAGGAGCGATCTTTTTATGCTGTGGCCAGTAAAGCTCTGCCGCTTGGGCTTAGATTGCATGTTGGTACCGGTAGCGGTCAGTTTGGCGGAGTATTTGCCGGGATAGAAAAAACGATTAATCCGGTGAGTGTGCTGACCGGAAATAATGCTTTTCCAGCTACGACATTTATTGCTGAATATGACGGCAAAAATATGAACTATGGGGCACGACTGTCGATTGTGCCTGGTCTAAAAGTAGATGCCGGCTGGCGCAGCAATAAAAGTACGTACTTTGGTTTAAGTTTTACTAATTAGCGGGTTTTTCAAGAAAGGGGCTGGTAGTGTGCTGTTATATCATTTTGTAAAACTACTTAGCCGATTGGTTTGTCTGTTGCCTTTAAAAATAAGGCTATCGATTGGCAATGTGTTAGGTGAATTTTGCTGGCTGTTGGTACCGGTCAGACGAAAAAAGCTGGCAACTGAAAATATTATGCTTAGTCTGCACCTTGATAAGCAAGCGGCAAAGCACATTGCTAAAAAGAGTGCCACTCGCTTTGGACGGATGTTTATCGAGGTGCTGAGTTTTCCGTTATTAAACAAAGGAAATATAGGGAATAAGGCTACGCTTATTGGGCTTGAACATGTGCGCGAAGCGTTAGGGTATGGCCGAGGCGTAGTTTTGGCAGCAGCCCATAGCGGAAATTGGGAGCTAATGGCAAATATATTAGCATTGCATGATCTTCCCCTTGTCTCTGTGGCCCAGAAGCAGACCAATCAAGCTATGGATACCTTTATCAATGAATACCGTACTATGTTTGGCGCCCAGGTCACGTATAAAACCGGAGTACGGGATATGATACGCTTTTTGGGCGAAGGCAAGATGATTGGTTTAATTATGGATCAAGATGCAGGTGATAAGGGGGCTTTTGTCGATTTTTTTGGCAGACCAGCATCTACGGCGACAGGAGCGGCTGCGCTGGCTAGATTAAAGGATGCGCCTATTGTTCCTATATTTATTACCGAAACTAGTCCTGGAGAGCATACTATAATTATGCATGAAATAGTTAAGCCTGAAAAAACGTTAGACCGCGATGCTGATTTATTAGTAGTAACAGAGAAGCTTACCAAGATTATTGAAGATCATATTCGCAGCCATCCGCATGAATGGTTCTGGCTGCACAATCGCTGGAAGCATAAGCCGAAGCCATGAATGTCAATTCTTTTGTCCCCTCTAGAGAGGGGTGCCCGTAGGGCGGGGTGTGTTCGTTGCCACATGCTGGAGACAACACACCCCGTCGCTTCGCGCACCCCCTCTCTAGAGGGGAATTTTTTGACTTTGCCCCGAGCCCAAAGCCCATAACCCATAGCCAATTACCCATGACCGTAACTTCGTATATCAAAAATACTATTCCAGTATATACATAATGACGAAAAAGTGATATACGTGGTATAATGTTAGGCAGAAAAGAGGTGATTTGCTATGCATTTCTGGAAGAAAAATAAGGAGAATCGATTTGACGTAATACGTAAGGCCTTGCAGAGGATGCTGGCAGACACATTTAATAGGGATATACTTGTGTTGATACTAATTAGTATTATGATTGGTTCATTAGTAGCCAGTTCAGTGTCGCTAGCGGCCAATGCGTATTTTTCCAAGACACTCGCTAATTTAGTGGGTGATTATGGAGAATATGATCTTTTGATTCAGGCCAGAGAAGAAATGAAGGACGATACAGCGCAGCAAGTACAAAAAATTATTGACGATGTTTTTCCGGGAGCCAGATTAAAAGAAGGTCCGACGATTACGGGAAAAACCAATTTTTTTATTGCCTTGCCTGACCAGTATAAAGTGAAGAAAACGTATGAGGATCTTGGCAAGACATTTGGCAGTATTCCGGGCGGCGCGGGCGTAGGTGTATTGACCGAACCGCGTCTGACCATTCGCGGCGTACCGGAAGGCGCCAAAAACAAGTTGATGGAAAATATTGAACAAATTGCTGGTGTTAAGTTTGCCTTTCATGACGGCTCTTCTGTCGGAGTAGTTTTGCAGTCCTTAGATAAGACAGCAGCCGTGAGTGATCAAATTAAGAACTTGATGAATCAGTACCAGGTAATTGAAATTAGTTTTCCGGTGGGCAGTGAACCGGGTAATCCTATTCGGCTGGGTGAAGCCATTGCGAGTGATATGACAAATCAATTAAAAGCGGATTATGCCAAAAACGTATCAATTGATGGAAAAAATGATGATATGACCTATATGGTCAGCACTATGATGGAGCTAAAGCGCTTTTTGCTCGCTTATGCTTCGACCGTTACGCTTACTGAGGATGCTGGAGTTAAACTAGCCAAGGGTGATATTGTAGCGCTGCAGGGCATCAGCAGCAGTATCCCCGCAGCAGGTTCAGCTGTTGCTAAGGAAAATGTATTAGTAGAAATAACAGCAGTTCAGGCAAATGGGATTCTAGATGGGATGATAACCCAAGGTGATGCGTCCCAAATTGTTAATAATCAGGCGTATAAAGTAGAGCAAAATACTTTTTCTCAGTATGCGGGCACCGTAACTGCGCGTAATCCGCGACAGCTGCTAAGCAGTGCATTGACGGAAACTTCTAAGTTTGCCTCACAGGTTCCAGGTTTTGCACAGGATGCGCAAAATATGAGCAGCATTGCCGTAAATGCACTTGATAATTATTCAGGCAGTATGAATGCGGTAAATCAGCTTTTAACTAATTTGCAGTCAGCCGGCAATACCATTCAGAATGTTACCGGCGGTTTAACAGCGATTGACACAAGATCAATTGAAAATCAGCTTGATAATTCATCGCATGCTATGGGGGGATTAATCAGTACCTTGCAAGTGCTCAAATTAATAAACCCGGATGTTGGTTCTACTATTGACAATTTGAGTAATACGCAAAATGGCTTAAAAAATATAAAATCAGGCCTCTCGGCTATGGATAACGTAGCAAGTCAGGCGCGGCAAGCTAAAAGTACAATTGATACTATTGTTGCTAATGGCAATAGTACAGTGGCGGCGCTCAAAGCATTTGATGCTGCAGCTGCCAAAAATAATCTAGCAGATGTGAATACCAAGCTTGGCATGCTGCAGCAGGTCAATGTGCCGCTGATTACCGCACAACTACAGTATATGGCCGCAGCTGCGCCAAATTTAAAAGACGAGGACATTAGTCATTCGGTAAAGCTACTCGACAAATTTATTGCCGGACAGGCAATTCCTGGTGAACGTATTCAAATTCTTACAACCAGCAATATCAGCACAGACGCAGTCCAGCCGATTGTTGTAAGTAATGTAGGACATAATAATGTGACATTATATTCCACTTCGCTGGGCGTTATTGAGCCAAATGCGCGCGGGCAGTTATACCAGGTATTAAGTGAGGTCAAAGCAGTTCTGGCTGGTATGACTGCTATTGTGATTACTATTTTTGTGCTCATTTTGGATCATACGGCCATTATGACCTATATGCGCCGTAAACGTCTTGAGAAAAAAGTAAAGGCGCGTGGCTGGCGCGGTCTGGTCTTTCGCTTGACGGCAGTATTTAGAAATAGTGAAAGACAATATGGTATGTGTATTGGCGCCATTTTGCTGACCGCTATGTTTATCTTGGCCAAAGGCGGGATACCTTATTTGCCATGGATTGGCGTGCCTGTACTTGGTGGCTTTTTAGGTCTTATTGTATCAGGCTATGCCGAAAAAATTAGTCCGGTGCCGACCGAAGAATTAATTGCTGGTGAGGCTTTAGGTCTATCTTTTGATGAGATTATGCGGGAAATTGTAATCCCGGAAGGCCGGCCAGGTTTAATGCAGAAGTTAAACTGGCGGAAAGTAAAATTTAAATAAAAATGTAACACACCCCGCCCTATGGGCACCCCTCTCAAGAGGGGAATTAAAGTGCCGGCCCGGTAATAGTTCCCCTCTTGAGAGGGGTGGCGCGTTAGCGACGGGGTGTGTTGGCCATAACGAAGAATCAAGAAAAATACTATGCTTTTACGGGATGCTTCTATGTATGTAACTAGAAAGAAGGTGAGAGTATGCTCACTATCAAGAATTTAACTAAACGGTTCGGCAGCTTGGTCGCCGTAAATAACCTAAATCTTTCGGTAGGACGCGGTGAGACGGTTGCGATTATGGGACCATCCGGCTGCGGCAAATCGACCACCATTCGCACCATTAATAGGCTGATTGAGCCAGATAGCGGCGAGATTCTAGTTGCCGGCTCAGATATGCTTAGTTTATCAGCCGAAGATTTGAAAAAAATGCGTAAACGCATTGGTTTTGTTTTTCAGCACTTTAATTTGATTGGCAGATTATCGGCTGAGGAAAATGTTATGCTTGGCTTGGTTATGAGCGGTGTACCGCGTGAAGCGGCACAGGCAAAAGCAATAGAAGCATTACGCAAGGTGGGGATGGAAAGTCATGCGGCGCACAAGCCGGCTCAAATGTCGGGCGGGCAGCAGCAACGTGTCGGTATTGCCAGAGCACTTGCTTTTGAACCGGAGCTTATGCTCTGGGATGAACCTACTGCGTCATTAGATCCAATTTTAGTGCGTGAGGTATTAGTTGTCATGGAGGAACTGGCAAAGTACCGCGCCAGCGCTATGCTGGTCGTAACCCACGAAATTGCGTTTGCCCTGCACGTAGCGGACCGCATTGTGCTAATGGACAAAGGTTCTATAGTAGAAGAGGGACTGCCGTCCGATGTGTTTGTAAGTCCAATATCTCCTATTGGACAAAAATACAAGGAATTGATTGAATATCAGCTAAACACAAGCATGACTACACTGGCTGGCAGGGGACTAAAGGCTACGGGGTAAGAAACAGGCTATGAGTTGCGGGTTAAAACATGAAGCCTAAAGCTCATAGCCCATAGCTAAAAGCCCATAACCACTAACTTCGTTTCCAATTACTTTTACCAGACTATTGCAGGTAAGGGGAAATTCTTGTAGAATAGATAAAGGTTATATATAACGGGAGAGGTTTAATTATGCAGAACCAAATGACGATTGCAAACAGGGTCAAATATACTGGGGTAGGACTTCATTCCGGCAAAGATGTGAATATTATATTGAATCCAGCCTCAGAGGATACGGGCATTGTATTTATACGTACCGATTTGCCTGGTAACCCTCGTGTACGGGCATGTGCATCGAATGTTACTAATACCATGCGGGCTACTACACTTGAGGAGGGTGCAGCCAAAGTTTTTACGGTAGAACACTTGTTGGCCGCTTTTTTTGCTTTGGGTGTAGATAACTGTCTTGTCGAAATAGATTCAGTAGAGCCGCCGGTTGCAGACGGTAGCGCATTATCTTTTGTCAGGCTGATTCAGGAAGCGAAGCTACAAGAGCAGCAAATAGCAAAAAAGTATAAAGAAATACAAAAAGAATATATTGTACGGGCGGAAGATAGGTTTATTGCTATTTTGCCATACGATGGACTACGCATTACCTTTACTTCAATTAATCCTCATCCGGCCCTTGGCGTGCAGTTTGGCGATTATGAAATTACGCCGGAAGTATTTATGAAAGAGATTGCTCCGGCCCGAACCATTGGTTTTATGAATGAGATTGAAGCATTAAAAGCGCAGGGACTTGGTCTTGGCGGTACTTTGGAAGCGGTAGTTGTGTATGATGATACCAAAGCCTTGAATCCGCTTAGATTTACTGATGAATTAGTAAGACATAAAATTCTTGATATTATCGGTGATTTGGCATTAGGCGGATGTATTCGCGGGCATGTGATTGCCGTTAAGTCAGGGCATGCACTAAACACGGCATTAGCAAAAAAAGTCTTGTTAGGCAATTGAGTGGGAGATGATTATAATATGTTATCAGTGAAAGAAATACAAGAAATACTTCCTCATCGGTATCCAATGTTATTGGTAGACCGAATTTTAGAACTGGAGCCCATGAAACGGGCTGTTGGTATTAAGAGTGTTACAGCGAATGAACCTTTTTTTACCGGACATTTTCCCGGTAATCCAGTTATGCCTGGGGTGCTGATTTTAGAAGCAATGGCGCAGGTTGGCGGTGTAGCTATGCTGTATCCGCAGGAGAATCGGGATAAGCTGGCGGTTTTTGGCGCTATTGATCGGGCTAAATTTAGAAAACAGGTTGTGCCTGGTGATCAGCTGCGCATGACAGCCGAAGTGGTTAAGATACGTGGCAATATGGGTAAAATATGGGCAGAGGCATTTGTTGACGAACAACTGGCCGCTGAAGGGGAATTTATGTTTGCGCTATTGGCCCGCTAAATGCTTAGAATAGCAAATCAATGAAAAATAGTTAAGTTCATATGGATAATGACGTAGAGTGAAAAAAGACGCCAATTTTGGGTAATTTTATACCAATTTGGCAAGTCATCTTCTGACTGACTGGTCGGATTATAAGTATGATTGGATGGATTCGAAGTAGCTGCCGATAAAACGTACTCAGTTTAGAGGAGTTGATAGTAAATGAAAACAGATACGGTAGTTGTACCGTTACGTAAAATAAGTGAAACAGCGGTCATTCACCCAGGTGCGCGTATTGGTAAAGATGTGGAAATTGGTCCATACGCAGTAATTGGTGAAAATGTAGTGATTGGGGACGGCACAAAAATTGGTGCGCACGCCGTGATAGATGGCTGGACTAGTATTGGTAAGCAGTGTGTTATTTTTTCCGCGACTTTAATTGGGGCTGAACCTCAGGACTTAAAGTTTTGCGGTGAAAAAAGCTATGTATTTATTGGTGACAATACTACTATCCGTGAATTCACAACTATTCATAGGGCCACCGGTGAAGGGGAAGAAACACGCGTTGGCTCCAATTGCCTGCTGCAGTGTTATACGCATGTTGCACACAATTGTATTATTGGCAATAATGTAGTTATGTCAGCGGAAGCCATGCTGGCAGGACATGTAATTATTGAAGATTGTGCGGTGGTCGGCGGTAAAGCCGGTGTGCATCAATTTGTGAAAATTGGGCGTAATGCCATGGTCGGCGCTATGTCTAAAGTCGTGCAGGATGTGCCGCCATATGTTATTGTAGATGGAATGCCCGCTAAAGTGGTTGGTCTCAATAATGTAGGCATGTCTAGGAGCGGTATCAGCGTAGTAGCCCGGCGTAACCTCAAAAAGGCGTATCGCATACTATATCGTTCCGGTCTTAATTTGGAGCAGGCTATTGCCATGATGGAACAGGAACTTGAGTCCTGTCAGGAAGTAGAAAACTTTTTACGGTTCCTGCGTAATGCTGAACGGGGAATTTGCCGCAGCCGCAAGGACGTTGACTAGTAAATAAAGACCGCAGAGTATAGCTTATACTCTGCGGTTATAGTGCGTTTATTCATTAAATTTAGGAGATTGAGCAGATGAAGAGAATAGGCTTATTGGCTGGTGTTGGGCGGCTTCCGGTAGAGTTTGCCAGAGCGGCAAAAGGCATGGGAATCACCGTTATTGCAATACAGCTTTTGCCGGAGGTAGATAAGGAACTGCAGGCAGTTGCTGCTAAATCATATGAAATATCTGTGGGGCAGTTAGACAAAATTATCACTACATTAAAGGCAGAAAATGTTACAAAAGTTACTATGCTTGGTAAAGTTACTAAAGAACTGATGTTTAGCGGCAAAGTACAGATGGATTTGCGTCTGCAAAAATTATTGGCAGGACTTACTGACCATAGTGATGATGCAATTATGCTGGCATTTGTGAAGGAATTAATGCAAGAGGAAATTGGCATTTTGGATCAGACGGCATTAATTCAGTCACTCATGCCACCGGTAGGGGTGCTTACTAACCGCTCACTTACGCCGCAGGAAAAAATTGATGCTGAATATGGTTTTTCGATAGCCAAGCACATGGGCGGTCTTGATATTGGGCAAACTGTTGTTGTCAAGGCTCATGCAGTCATGGCAGTGGAGGCTATTGAGGGGACAGATGCCTGCATTAAGCGCGGCGGACTCTTGGGACGCGGCGGTGTACTTGTTGCCAAAGTAGCAAAACCTGAGCAGGATATGCGGTTTGATGTGCCAAGTGTCGGACTTTCAACCATTGAGGCCATGATTGAGGCCGGAGCAGCAGCCTTGGTTATGGAAGCAAATAAGACCTTACTTATTGATAAAGATAAAGTAATTCAGCTGGCTGATGCACATAATATTGCTATTGAGGTAATGTAGGATGATAGAGGGTTAAGATAGATGCGAGTAAACTCTATAAGACGCGAAGAGGCAGTACTTCCTCTTTCGCGTCTTTACAGTTAGACGTTGGAGGCAATGCGATGTATAAAATTATGTTTTCAGCAGGTGAAGCGTCTGGCGATTTGCATGGGGCCAGTGTAGCACTGGCGCTAAAAGAGCTAAATGCGGATATTCGCATCTTCGGCATGGGCGGCCAGGCCATGCAAGCTGCTGGAGTCGAAATTATATATGATATTGCTGAACTTGGCGTAATTGGGGTTGCTGAAGTAATACGCAATCTACCGAGGCTTTTTAAGGTACGCAGTCTTTTGGCTGAGGCCATGGAACGGGAAAAGCCTGATGTCTTGGTCGTCATTGATTATGCCGGGTTTAACATGAAGCTCGCCAAAATTGCCAAGGCAAAGAATATTCCTGTTGTATATTATATTAGTCCTAAATTTTGGGCTTGGGGTCGGTGGCGCGCCAAGCAAATGATAAACGTTATTGAACGGGTTGCTACGATTTTTCCCTTTGAAACAGATTTGTATCGTGAGATAGGAGTTAATGCTACTTTTGTCGGGCATCCTCTTATTGATATTGTAAAACCAGCCATGACTAAAGAAGAAGCTTATCAGTACTTTAATGCACAGCCGGAGAAACCTATTGTGCTCTTAATGCCAGGCAGCCGCCAGCAGGAAATTGTCAATTTGCTGCCTGTGATGCTTGCCGCCGGCGAGAAAATAGCTGACAAAGTGCCGGACTGCCAATTCTTCTTGCCAATTGCTTCGACAATTTCCCGTGAAATGCTGGAGGCAATACTAAATAAGCATCAGGTAAAGGTGAATTTAACAACAGGCCATGTATATGATTTGATGAATATTGCCACTGCAGCAGTGGCTGCTTCCGGGACAGTTACATTGGAAGCGGCAGTTATGAATTTACCGACAGTAATTATTTATAAAGTAGCTGGTCTGACTTGGGCTTTAGGAAAAATGCTTGTGAAAATTCCTTATGTAGGTTTGCCCAATATTGTGGCAGGCCGCAGGATTTTACCGGAGCTTTTACAGCACGAGGTTAGGCCTGAGTGCATTGCGGGCGAAATAATCAGCATGCTGACAGATGGAAATAGAAAACGGGCATTAGCACGCGATTTGGCAGAGGTGCGGCAAAAATTGGGCGGGGCTGGTGCGGTGCAGCGTGTGGCGCACACGATTATGGAAGTGGCACAAGAGCAATTTGGAGGACAAAAATGACAGCGTATAAGCGTTTAATGAACTATATCCGGCCGTATATGGGGAAAATGGCGGCAGCCATTGTCTGTATTATTTTGGCAGCCAGCGGCAATCTCTATGTGCCGTGGATTATTAAAGATGTTATTGATAAAGTACTCATGACCAAAGATATGACCATGCTGAATGTCATTGCATTTGGTATCATTGTAATATTCTTCTTTAGGGGTATTTTTTCTTATGGACAAACCTATCTGATGTCCTATGTAGGGCAAAAAGTGATTATTGATATCCGTGAGGAAGTGTACCGTCATATCCAGCGCCTGTCACTTTCTTATTATGAAAAGCGCCAAACCGGTACCATTATGAGTTATATTACTAATGATGTATCCGCAGTACAAGGAGCGCTTGTCGACAGTGTAATTGAACTCTTTACAGAGGGCATGACCCTCCTTGGCTCTATGGGTGCGATGTTTTATCTCGACTGGAAATTGTCTCTGCTGACTTTTATCACCATGCCGCTTGTGGCGCAGGCGATAAAAGTATTTGGCAAGAAATTAAGACGGGCCAGTACGGTTATGCAGGAACGAAGCGCTGATATTACGTCGATTTTGCAGGAAAGTATTTCAGCTGTGCGGGTAATTAAGTCTTTTGTGCGGGAAGAATATGAGATTGATCGTTTTAAAAAAGAAAACTATTCAAACTTTCGGGCCCAGATGAAAACAGCGCAGCTCATGGCGACGCTTACGCCGGTTATTGAATTCTTGGCGGCTATCGGGGTCACGGCTATTATTTGGTATGGCGGTATTGAAGTAATTAACGAAGAACTTACGGCAGGATCGTTAATTGCCTTTTTAGTATATGCGGTCAATATATCAAATCCCATAAAGCGGCTTAGTAAGGTTTATGGCAATATTCAGCGGGCGCTCGCAGCCGCGCAGCGAGTTTTTGATGTACTGGATACCAAGCCTGAGATACAAGATATGCCAGGGGCAGTAGAATTGCCGACTATTCGCGGTGAGGTTTCATTTACTAATGTGAATTTTGGTTATAAAGAAGATGAATTAGCACTTGAGAATATTACGCTTATTGCAGAGCCCGGACAAATGGTAGCCATTGTCGGGCCAAGCGGCGCCGGTAAAACTACCATTGCTAATCTTGTGCCGCGTTTTTATGATCCGACAGGGGGCGTCATTTCTATTGATGGTGTTGACATAAAAACTGTTACCTTGGATTCACTCAGACGGCAAATTGGTATTGTGCCGCAGGAAACGGTACTCTTTAACGGTACAGTCTTTGAAAATATTCTATATGGCAGGCTGGAGGCTACTGAGGAGGAAGTTATTGCTGCTGCTAAGGCTGCTAATGCTCATGAATTTATTACCAAAACAACCGAAGGGTATAAGACGCAAATTGGCGAGCGCGGTTCCAAGCTGTCCGGCGGACAGCGTCAGCGGATTGCTATTGCCAGGGCAATTTTAAAGGACCCTAGAGTTTTAATACTAGATGAAGCTACTTCGGCACTTGACCCGGAAAGTGAAAAGCTGGTACAGCAGGCGCTGGATAAGCTGCTGGTTGGACGGACATCGTTTGTTATTGCCCATCGCCTGTCAACTATTCAGCGAGCTGATCTTATTCTGGTAATGGAGAAGGGGAAAATTGTAGAAAGTGGTACGCATAAAGAACTGTTAGCCACAGGCGGATTATATAGTAACCTTTACCATTTGCAATTTGATCGATAATTAGCTATATAAACTCAGTAGTGAAGGAGGTGCACCGGATGCATTTTTTGTATGATTTATTGGCAATTTTGATTGTTATTGCGGCAATGCCTGTGTTTGTCATGCGGCTTATGCGCGAAGAAGGCTTTGGTGAACGGCTAAAACAAAGTTTCGGTTTTTTACCGCCGGAAACATTGGCTAAGGTAGCACATAAAGATTGTATTTGGCTGCATGCTGCTTCAGTGGGGGAAATTGTTGCCACAAGTCCTATCATCAAGGAACTTCGCTTGCAAATGCCGGACAGGATTATTTTGGTTTCCGTTGTTACCGCCAGCGGCTATGCGATGGCCAAGCGGATTATTGCGGAGGCTGATGGAATTATTTTTTTTCCCTTCGATTTGCCATGGCTGAGCAGACGGACGTTTGCGCGTATTATGCCAGGGATTTTTGCTCCGGTCGAGACGGAATTGTGGCCTAATTTTTTAGCAGCTGCCAGAAAATACCACGTACCTGTTGTCATGGTCAATGGCCGAATCAGTGAAAAAAGTCTGGAGCGCTATCATTATCTGCGTGGTGTACTCAAAGATATGCTGGGTACTGTCACGAGATTTTGCATGCAGTCAACAATTGATGCCCAGTATATTATTCGTTTGGGCGCTGATCCGCATCGGGTTGTTGTCACAGGCAACACTAAATTTGATCAGACTTATACAGATATTGACCCGGCGGAAAAAGCACGTCTGATTCTTGAACTGGGTCTTAAGGAAATACAGCCGATTATTGTGGCAGGCAGTACGCATAAAGGGGAAGAAGAACAGCTGTTTAAAGCCTTGCAAATTGTAAAGACTGCATATCCCGGCACCAGGATGATTCTGGCGCCGCGTGATATTATCAGAACAGAAGAAATAATCGTGCTCGCGGGTAGTTTTAAGCTGCAGGCTGTAAAACGCACAGCACTGCCCTGCACTGGCCAGTATGATGTGCTTATTCTTGATACGATTGGCGAGCTTGGAAAAATATATAGTATGGGTGATATTATATTTGTCGGCGGCAGTTTGATTCCGCGCGGCGGACATAATATCCTAGAGCCTGCTGCGCATGGCAAACCCATTTTAGTAGGGCCGCATATGTTTAACTTTAAAGACAGTTATGCGCTTTTTTCCGGTCGCGGTGCCTGTGCAACAGTCTATGATGAGGCGGAATTGGCGGCTAAAATACTGAGTATATTAGGGAACAAGGAAGTTTATGCAAGTATGTCGAATAATACACGAACAATAATTAGGGAAAATCGCGGAGCAGCTAGAAAAAGTATTGTATATTTGCGGGAATTTTTAGCAGAAAAAGTTTAGATTTTTGTAAAGGCGGAACAAAGGCATGCGCCAAATGGAAGCATTTCAAATTTATTTATATAAAATAGCACATGGCGAGAAAAAGGGGTTTATTGCAGCGATCGTGCTTGCTGTCTTACGAATTCTTTCTTTAATCTACGGGTTTGGTGTAGGGTTAAAGCTTAGTTTATATAAACACGGTTTTTTAAGACAGCATAAATTGCCGTGCTTTGTCATTAGTCTGGGAAATATTACCGTAGGCGGTACAGGCAAAACGCCGACAGCTCAGCGCTTGGCAACAATTATCCGTGATATGGGGTATCGGGTTGTTATCCTCAATCGCGGCTATCGGTCAGCGTGGAAAGGTCAGGTAGGCGTTGTATCGGACGGTGACAAGATATATATGTCTGTTACGGAGGCAGGCGATGAGGCTTATTTGATGGCCAAAAAGTTGCCTGGCGTAGGTGTAGTGATTGGTAAAAAGCGGGCTATTACTGGTAATTATGCGGTTGATAAACTTAAGGCAGAAGTTATAATTTTGGATGATGGCTATCAGCACTGGGAGCTGGCAAGAGATCTTGATATAGTCTTAATTGATACTATTAATGTATTTGGCAACAATTTCCTATTGCCGCGCGGTACCCTCAGGGAACCGCTTGCCAATCTCGAACGCGCCCATGCCTGCCTTTTGACCAAGGTGGATCAGTCTACGCATGATGCCAGAGACGGTATCAGAGATATTATAAAATGCTATAATGATACCGCCTTAATTGTCGAAAGCATTCATAATCCGCGTTATTTCATTGAAATTGAGGAATGGTATAAAGGAATACGTACAAAAAATATGATACCGCTTGACATTGTAAAGGGTCAGAAGATTGTGGCCTTGTCTGCTATTGGCAATCCGCCTTCGTTTGAACAGACTATTACCGGCGTCGGGGCAGAAGTTGTTGAGACTGTGCGCTATCCGGATCATCATGATTATACGATGGCTGAGATGCAGCATGTTATGCAGAAGGCGGTTGACAATGGTGCTTATGCTATCATTACTACTGAAAAGGATGCAGTAAAAATTCCGTCTGAATTTATTCACAGTGACCGGCCGCTCAGAATGTATGTGCTGGGTATTGAAATATACTTTACAGAAGGCCATGAAGAACTGATGGACTGTATTAATAAGAAAGCTCAGGAAGTTTTGCATTCGGGAGGTAAATAAATGTTAAAAAGCATGTGTGTAATTCCGGCTCGGTATTCATCAACGCGCTTACCGGGAAAACCACTAGCAGATATTGCGGGAAAACCTATGATTCAGCGTGTTTATGAGCAGGCTAGCTTAGCGAGTAAGCCTTGCCGGGTACTTGTGGCAACAGATCATGATAAGGTATATCAGGCAGTGGAGAACTTTGGCGGCCATGTTATGATGACATCACCTAACCATCCTACAGGTACGGATCGGTTGGCGGAGGTTGCCAGGGCCTATCCGGAATTTGAAGTGGTTATTAATGTTCAGGGCGATGAACCGTTAATTGCGCCAGAGATTATTGATGATCTAGCAAGTGTTTTTGAAGAGGATGCTTCCATTGATATGGCTACCATTATGACAGTGATGGAAGAGGAGGAATATGAGGAGCCATCGGCAGTAAAGGTGGTAACTGATCAAAGTGGCTTTGCTCTGTACTTTTCCCGTTCGCTTATCCCCTATCCCCGGGTGCGCCGAGAGGGGCTTCCTGTATATAAGCATGTAGGAATTTATGCGTATCGGCGTGAGTTTCTCTTGAAGTTTGCCAGTCTGAGGCCAACGCCGCTAGAACTTACGGAATCACTCGAACAGCTTCGCGCCTTGGAACATGGCTATCGGATCAAAGTGCTAAAAACCGATTTCAAATTTGTCGGTGTTGATACTGAGGAAGATTTAATTCGCGTCAACCGTATTTTT
>JAJFUN010000137.1 GCA_021372375.1 Pelosinus sp.
GCCGTCACTGCGCTTATGTAAAATATCCAAAGTTAAATTTATTTTTGCAAAAGCATTTATCTTTATCACAGCTGACCCTATAACTCCTTCTTCATCTCCCTAAGGACGACATCCTCCGGGGAGGCTAAAATACTATCAACATTAAAACTTGAAAATTATATATTCGACATTATTGATATTTTTGCCTGCAAACATCCTGAATATTTTATACAAAAATAAAATCCTTATGATATCAGCCCTCATATAATAAAGAAAACGCAAATAAAGGACCGGTGGTATAAAATGAAACTTACTTACAACTACTCAACTGGCAGCGTCTCTACAAACATTACGCTTCAAGGTGCTAAAAAGCGTAATAATCTGGCTCTACCGCGTGCTAGTATTCTAATCACCAAGTCCACCAGGCAGCTTACGTTGTTAGATGGTAATACATCCCTCCGCAGCTACCCTGTAGGTATTGGTAAAATAGGCACGCCCACACCTGTAGGTAATTTTGCGATTGCAGCGAAAGTTATGAATCCCGGCGGCGTACTTGGCACACGCTGGATGGGACTAAATTATGATTCTTATGGAATTCACGGCACAAATGCGCCGTGGTTAATTGGCCAAATGGTCTCCCATGGCTGTATTCGCATGCACAACAGCAATGCCGAGGAATTATTTGCGCTGGTCAATGTCGGGACACCTGTTTATATTCGTGATTGATACTATTTAAAAGAACTAAGCGGAAAAACGCTTACGCGTTTTTCCGCTTTTTTATCCTTGCGCTGTTGTAGGTGCAGTCCCGGTATTTACAAGCCAGCTGGCAACCCAACCTATAGTTACACCATCACTTAGTATAACCTTATACCAGCCAAAAGCTTGTTCTTTAATCGTAACCTGCGTACCTTTATTTACTTTGATTACAACAGGGAAATTGGTACCCGGCCCTGAACGAACATTGACATTATCACCGGTAATTGTTGCTGTACCGCTGACTACCGCTTGTGTACCAACCGTCGGTGTTACTCCAGGTCCTGTCACCAATACATTTTGCACACCATATCCGGCAAAATGCGAGGCGGAAACAATATCATCTGCGTTAGTACTTGCTACCGAACTATCACCTGCCGAAGTACTTGCTGACACAACTTCAATCTGGCCTACTTGGTCAACAGGTGTAAGCGCATATACATCCATCTCAGCAGTGCTGGTTACACGGGTCCAGACCTTTAGCACAATAGTAATATGCACTGTACGCGGTTCATCTTCGTCAAAATCATAATTTACATATTCAACAGTTACATCCGCTGTCGCATCCATACCCTTTTCAGCGCCCTCAATTACAATATCCCTCGTAAAGCGGATATTTCCCTTTTCAAATGCATGCACTGGCTGATCGGGCAGATTCGCAACATACATAACTTTAACTTCTAACACACCACGCACAATAACTTTGTCTGGGATAACATCAACTGAAGTAATCTCCACATCTTTTACATATACATCAATTACTTGTTCGATATCTGGCTTTTGTGCCGGAACAACCATATCAAATTCTACCACACGCTGCGCCATTTCTGCGCCCAATACCTGCTCAACCTGAATTTTTTCAGGTCCAGGCTCTGGACAACCGCAAACTACTTCCGCCGTCTGCGTAGTACCTGTACCGGCAACACTAAATGTTGCAGTTGTAGAACTTGAGGTAGAGCCGGAGCTTTGCCGCAAATCGTCACTCACTTTATCCCCCCCTTTGACTCTTTCTCATTGGGTTTTAGCCTTTAGGCGTAGTAGGCGTAGTTACGCTGCCAATTTGCACTTCACGGTCTGCCATTACTTTAGCAATAATCTTCAAAACAACAGATACATCAAATTCACGGCAGTCATGATGATGATGATGATGATGTCCTTTTTCATCACATTCGGTTTCGCTTTCGGTTTCTGTTTCACTTTCCACATTTTCTGCCTCTTCTTCGTCATCGCAGCATACTTCAAAATTCTTGTACTTATAAGCACGAGTATGTTCTTCAATATCATAATCAACGAATTCCACCACTACACTGGCATCTGCATCCATACCTTTGCGTGCGCCCGGCAAATCCACATCCTGCGTCCATTTGTAATGTTTTATTTCTACTGCATGTACTGGTTGATCTGGTAACGCTGCAACATAGATTGCCTTAATTTCAAATTCACCACGTACAATTACTTTATCTGTGATGATATCAACACTATTAATTTCTACTTCTTTTACGAAAACATCCACAATTTGTTCGATTGCCGGTTTTCTATCAGGCACTACCACATGAATATCAAGTACCTTTTGTCTTTCTACTTCACCGATAATCTGACGCACAATGATGGTCTGCGGGCCGGTTTGCGCCCCCAGAGTACATTGGTTAGTAGTCTGTCTAAGATTTTTATCGTCCATGCCTCTCCCCCTCCTTTGTATGTTCTATTTATATATATGCCCGTTGAAAAAATTATGTGCAAAAAATTTCAGGTCTCTGCAACTTCTTTAACGCTAGAAAACATAACACTTTTACCCTTTACCGCATATGATGTACTATCTCAGTCAAAAGCTATTTTTTAGGAGGTTATTTAAGCATGTATCCAAAATGGAATTGCCACGAACAGCCAGAACACGAATGTTTTTCACAAAAAGGCTGCTGCCATGAAGAAAAAGAGCTATGCGGCAAACCGCAGTGCCATGATCAAGTTTGTTTTGATGTCCCGAAAATTCCCTGTAAACCACAAAAAGAATGTGTGCAAACTTTTAAATGCTGCTATAAGCTATACCGCATATGCTATTACCGCCTGTATAAACTATGCCCGCATTGCGGTCATGAATACGACCACCATCAACACCAGGGCATGTGCCCTAAATGCGGCCATCCGTAATTAATAATAAAAGAATCCTGCGGCCATCCGCAGGATTCTTTTATTAAATTTTAGTTATGGCCTGCTAAATTCTTGTACTACATACGCTTCACCACGGCTGTCATACCTTACACCAAGCCCTACTTCCGTATAATTGGCATTTAGGATATTAGCACGATGCCCAGGACTATTCATAAAGGCTTGTTCTGCCGTATCGACACTGGTATTAATCGCCAAATTTTCTCCAGCATAACTATAGCTGATGCCAGCTGTCCGCATCCGGTCAAACGGCGACTGTCCTTCCGGATTATAGTGAGAAAAATAATGACGGTTAATCATATCTTGTCCATAATCTTCAGCCAAACCAGCCAATTTACTATTCCACTTTAAAGCAGGCAATCCATTTTTAGCTCTATCGGCATTTAACAAGTTAAAAGCACGTAGTTCATCAGTTGTACCGTTACTCGGCGTAATTGGCGCTGTGGAAACCGTTGACCCATTAGACGTAGAAGCAGGCGGCGTACTTGGTTGACTGACTGAATTTGCCGGTGAAGAACTGTCGTTAGCATCTCCATGCCTGCTGGCTATGGCGGCAATTAGGCCAATGGCCACTAAACCTCCTACTACATCTTTATTTATGCTCGCGTTTTCTTGTACATTCTCATCAGGTACCGCCGCATAGGCACCGCTGGCATACGCCCCACCAAATCCGGTAACTACAAAAGAACATATCGTTAAACTTAAAACCATAACTTTCAATTGGCGATATTTCAATTATAATCCACCTTTCTATTAACATAATATCAAATATCTTAATTTGATGTAGCAATATATTCGCTAATCTAAGCCATATTCCTTTTATTTTAGCGTGGTAATGTTTACATAACTATGAATAGAGGCAATCTGCATTGCCCCCATTCATTCACTATTTATAGGGTGTCTTCGGCAAACCCAAGCGGAATTTACCGCGTGTTTCTACACCGCCAACCCCTTCAATCCCTGTAACCGAAGCCGCAATAGCTTCACCTAGATTTACTGTCTTGGCAATAGGGGTAAATGCCACTTTTTCCACAATAAAAACCGGATCATACGCGTGAATAAAAATACGATTAGGTGAACTAGCAAAGTTTGCCCCAGCTGCCAAAATTGCTTCAAAGTAAGATTGGCAGGCTCCAGCAAAAATTACTAGGTCATCACGGGCCGGCTCAAAAATCCGAGCCTTTTTTACTGATTCAATATAATACTTTGAATTACGATAATTATTTATATTTTTAAAATCCTTCTTGCCGTTACCGATTAAGGCGTCGTGCCCGGTAAGGACCAGGATATCAGGCCGATATTCATCAATTAAATCAATAATATTTTCCGGCTGTTTTGCCTCTTCAATGCACCTGCCTTCTGCTTCAATGTTGAGCTGACTATATGTTTTTAGGCACATTCTAAGATATTCCTCATCGCCGTCTATGTGTAAAACCTTACCGGGCAAATCAAAAAAATCATATTTTCTCACAGAATCAGAGCGATTCATTTCTATTTTTTCCCTCTCCATATCCCGCCGGAGCATTACCCGTTTTAACCGTTCATTATGAATATCTTCGGCTCGTATAATTTCATCACGCAAATGTTCTGCATCAATTCTTTCTAAATCATCGAGCGGCGCATCAGCCAAAAGGCGTAAATGCATACCTTTTAACACAACCTGCCGGGAACCTGATTTATCTGAAACAATATCGGTAACACGAAATACAATATCACCACCATGTGATTTACGAATAACCAAATCACCAACTAAAATTTTAGCCACCTCCAACCCCCCCTCACCTTTTTATACATACTATGTAGCATAGAATCTATTTGTCACCCACTTTTTCCGTAAAAAACAAGAAGGGAGTAACAAACAAATACACTGCCCAATATACTGTAAAAGAGTGTGACAGGAAGAAAGCATGCTCGAAAGTCCCCTGACAACTGCATATTAGAGGCTGTTATAAAATGCACAGGAGCAACAACGCAGATGGGTATTTTGTAACAGACTCTATTACATGAGGTGATGGCACATGATTACAGTGGTTGTTCCGGCAAAAAATGAAGCAGGCCGCATCAGCACCGTCCTGCAAAATCTTGGTACATTGCCAATCGATCATATTATCTTAATTGCCAACGGTTCCATTGACAGCACACTGCGCGAAGCACTCCACATGCGCATTCCCAAATTGCAAATTATCTATTTTCACGAAACCTTAGGAATTGATATTCCCAGAGCTATCGGGGCCAAAGTAGCCTATATGCTGGGCAGTGATGCCGTTGTGTTCGTTGATGGTGATATGGTCGGCACATTTAATGAAAACATCATGGAATTAGTTGACGGCATACTTATAAAACACCTGGATATTGCCCTGACAAATTGCTACCCTGCCCCGCCCCGTCATATCGAACGCTATAATCCCACTTTCCGCTGGCGGCTTGAGGTAAATCAAGAATTGGGATTAGAAAAAAAACTCAATTTCGCTACACCTGCTCATGGCCCCCATGCTGTATCCCGTAATTTATTAGAAACAATCTCCTTCCGTGAATTGGCCATACCACCTGTTGCTCTGGCCATGGCGCGCATTCATCGGCTAAAAATAGATATCGCAACAACCATTCCCCATTACCAGCTGGGTTCCTCAATAAAAAACAAACTCCATACTGCCAAAATTATTGATACCATCGTGGGTGACTGTCTTGAAGCAATTGCTGTCTACCACAATGAGGCGCGCTCCAGAGAATACCAAAACAAAACCTATATTGGCTATCACAGTGAACGGCGTTTTGATTTACTGGAGCTCTTTCTAAACGAACCAGAGGTAAAAAAACATGCAAAAGAAAAACCTGCTCAAAATTGAGCAGGTTCTTTTTACGCGTTTTATTTATTTATTGCTGCCACACGTTGGCAATAGCGGCAAACTCATCTAACGAAAGTGTTTCGCCGCGGCGCCCACCATCAATACCCGCTTTTTCAAGCGCAGCCTTGACCATATCCGCGGAGGCGCCAGTTGTTTTTAGAGCATTTGCCAGTGTCTTACGCCGCTGCGAGAAGGCAGCCTTGACCATGCGAAAAAAAACCTTTTCGCTGCTAACTGCAACCGGTGGCTCATCACGTACCAGGCAGCGAATTACAGCGGACTCAACAGCCGGCGGCGGCATAAACGATGATGGTGGTACAATAAACATAATTTCCGGTTTGGTATAATACTGCACGGCAACTGATAATGCCCCGTAATCCTTGGTACCTGGTGCGGCAACCATCCGCTCGGCAACTTCCTTTTGAACCATCGTAACTAATAGTTCAAGGGGCAGCCGCCGCTCGAGCAGGCCCATAATAATAGGCGTCGTAATATAATAAGGTAAATTAGCCACTACTTTATACTTTGGGCAAGGCATTTCTTCCGAGATATTAATGCGCAGAATATCGCCATGGATAATCCTCAGCTTTTCATAGCCGGCCAGCGTTTTAGCAAGTACATCCAGCAGACGGCGGTCTATTTCTACCGCTGTTACCCTTGCTCCCGCTTCTAACAGTCCCTGCGTTAGCGTGCCTATGCCTGGCCCTATCTCGAGGACCTCTTCATCTGCTTTTACCATAGCGGCAGCAACAATGCCCTGAACGATCTGTTCGTTAACCAAAAAATTTTGTCCCAGTTTTTTGCTCATATGGATGCCAAATGTTTGAAGAATATGCATGGTGACATCTCTTTTGGCAATTGTCGGCTGAATCATGTCACTCACCCCCAATCGCTTTTGTAAATTCGGCGCGTGATACCCCGTAATGATTTAAACGATATAAAAAACCTTTGGCATTGGCATAGCCAATCCCGAGCAGCGCCCCTATTTTACTCCGCCGCTCGGCAGCATCTTTAGTACCGCTTAACCCCGCGGACATGATATCCTGCCAGGTAAATTCCTCAGCTGGCTCCCACTTTTGGCAGCGTACCTTTTGCAGTGCCGCTAAAATAGCTTCTTTTGAGGCCTGTTCAATACCAATATCATCATGAGCTGTTGCCGCCTCACGCGGCACAAAAGCATGCTTAGCCTCAGGAAAGCGTTTACTCAAAAATTTACGGATGCGCTCTCCTGCACTATCCGGGTCAGTCAAAATAATAATTCCCCGGCGCTCATAAGCTTGTTCGATTTTCTTTAGCGTATAAGACGCTAAGGTAAAGCCGCCTGTAATAATACACTCGGCATCAACTGCACGTTTTACAGCCTGCACATCCTGTTTTCCTTCTACAACAATTACTTCTTTTATCACTTTATAACCTCTCAACTAACTTAATATATATATTATTCTACCACGTTCCGGCCATAATCCAAAATTTCCATAAAAAAAACAGGGCAACTGCCCTGTTTTTTGAAAACGCGTAGCGTTTTATTTACTCCAATATGTACACCTTTACTGTACGCCTGCCAAAATGTATTGCTTCTGCATAACTTTCAAAGCAAAGATCAATACGGTTTCCGATAATATCACCGCCGGTATCGGCAGCTAATGCCAAACCATACCCAGGAATATATACTCTCGTGCCAAGCGGAATTATGCCGGGATCTACAGCCACTACACCATGTCTTGCCTGAATACCGCTGGCAGTAATTCCGGCACCTCCACCATCCCATGGATTATACGCTGTAGCTTCCATACTGTCAATGCGCCGAAACCGCATACTGCCGCGCGATGTTTCCACCGTATCGCGCACACCAACACGAATAACCTCAGGTGTTGCCGGCACAATTACTTTTTCAGCTAGCACTTCTTCTCCGTTTTGTACATCATCAACAAATTTTATTTTTAAGGTAATTGACTTAACTCCGTCTTTTCCTTCATTTTCTACTTCTTCTACCCCTTTTTCCAAAGTCGGATCAGGCCGGCGTATAACTTGAAACAGCTCCGCCTCCTGTTTCTCTACAATCTTTTCACTTAGGGTAGTTGCTACAACGGTCATGTCTGGCACTACTTTAGCGTCAGAACCTGGTTCCAATTTAATATTGTCTTTCACAAGACCTAGACTTTCAGCTACTTCACCTACTGTTGGCTTACCTGTCACGACAGTCTGGCTCTGTCCTTTATACACCACGGTAATGGGAACAGCACGATAAACTTCAATAGTAGTTCCATTCATTACTTTTTGAGTTGACAAACGATACTCGTCACCATTTTTAAGCGCTACACCAGCCTTAGTCAATACAGCCTCTGCATTATTATCTAAAGTATTTACAGAAAATTGTCTGCCATCTGCTATCACATTTACTTTCTTGTACGACCACGCAAATCCCGTTACCACCAATACGGCAAGTGTCAAAACCACCACCAAAACCAGCTTTTTCCGATTAAAAGATATGCCTTTTTTTAAAAATCTACTCATTAAATTCCCCCTTTCAAAGGTGTGTGCATTATACCACATACATAACTTCATGTCAACTTTTTAATTACTTTTATATGTAAATTTTCTAATATTTTTAAATATTTATTATATGTAAATTACAATATTTAATGCGTTTACCTTTATATGTAAATTATATGTTTTATGTTACGTTATTATTCCTATTTTTGGTACAAACCTAAAAAATTAAAAAAGGAGCTGCTGCTCCTTTTTTACAATCCAGTATTTTGCCTTAA
>JAJFUN010000146.1 GCA_021372375.1 Pelosinus sp.
CATCACCGCTACGTTTGTTGACACTTCTGACGTAAATGAAATCAGCGCAGCCATCTGTCCGAACACGAAGGCTATTTTTATTGAAACGCCAACAAATCCACTTATGAACATTGCTGATATTCGCAGCATTGTAAGGCTTGCAAAAGAATACCGCCTACACACGATTGTCGATAACACGTTTCTTTCGCCCTATCTGCAAAGGCCCCTCACTTTAGGGGCGGATATCGTCCTGCACAGCGGTTCAAAATACTTATCAGGCCATAATGACGTAGTATGCGGCCTAGTAGCGGCGCGCGGCAAGGCGCTCTGCGATAAATTGGCCTTCATCCAAAATTCCACAGGCATGATTTTAGGGCCGCAGGACTGTTGGCTGCTACTTCGAGGCCTTAAAACATTAGCTATTCGTATCGAAAGGCAGCAGGAAAACGCCCTAACAATCGCTAAATGGCTGCAAACTGAGGCCTGTATAAAAAAAGTATACTATCCAGGTCTGCCCGGGCATCCGCATAAAGAAATCCACGAAGCGCAGGCCTCAGGCTACGGCGGCATGCTGTCCTTTGAAGTTAAAGATGCCAGCCTGGTCCCGCAAATTCTCAGCAAAGTAAAATTAATTCAATTTGCCGAAAGCCTGGGCGGCGTAGAATCACTTATTACCTTTCCTGCTGTCCAGACCCATGCTGATATTCCATCGGAAGTCCGCCAATCTCTTGGCATAAGCGATTGTTTGCTGCGTCTTTCCGTGGGCATTGAAAATGTAAATGATATTATCGCTGATCTTCAGCAAAGCTTTATACCAGATCAACAATAAAGGAGCTCGCGGCCGGAACTTACCACGCGCTGCTGCGCTTTTCAGTTGGTCTTTAAAAATTCGGATGACCTTTTAAAGGATTTATTTGCTGCAATAAAATAAGGCATAAGACAAGGGGCTGTTTACATTAGCAATATAGCTAATGCAACAGCCCCTCGTTTCCGTCTTAAAAATACGGTTATCTTCACCGCCTCCTGTCTCAAAATTAGGCGGAATAAGCCTTACTTCCTTCAATCAGCTGCCGGAAATAGCGGCAATTGTCTTCAATATCAGGGCCGCGTTTTACTAGACCGCCACCCATCAGGAAAATTACATCTTCACCGTATACCTCAAGAAGCTCCGGTATAAGCGGCAGCGTAATACCTCCGCCCGGACTGGGGAAAATCGGCTTAATCTTTCCCATCGGCACGGCAGTTGCCGCCGTAATGCTCTCACAAATCTGCTTGCTGAAGGAAAATCGCCCGCCAAAATTCGGATATATCGTTGCATCTGCACCTGCCAAGCGAGTTATTTGCCCGTAGAGCACATAATGAGAAATTCCGTTTGTTTCACTAGCCGTAAAACTCCCCAAAAATGCCGGATGACTAAAAATCGGGAGGGCAATGCTATTATCTTCCGCCAATAGACGCATAGTATCAAAACCTATTAAGGCAGGAGCCACCATAAGTCCTTTAGCGCCTAACCTTTTAGCCAGTCTTGCTCTTTCGATCACTTCATCACTTGGCCCGGTAATATTGGCAACATAAATTGATTTGCCCCCGGTTTCTAGATTGGCCTTATTCACCGCCGCTGCTGCATACTTAATCCGCTCAGTGAATTCGGCAAAAGGCTGATTGGTAAGCCCATGATCATCTTTGATAATATCGATCCCGCCACAGGCAAATTTGTAAGCAAGCCTCCCAAGCTCAGCTGCCGAAAGCCCCATTGGTTTTATGGCGGTAAATAACAGCGGACGGCCTTCTGCCTGCAGCAGCTTTCTAAGTCCTTCGCGACCAAAGCGCGGCCCGTGAAAAGCGCTGAGCAAGCCAAGAGAAAGGTCCAAACGATTTACTAAAATACCTGGCTTTAAGCTGATATTTCCATAGATGACATTTAATAGCTGGGTCAATTCATAGGCCGTTGTTTCTACTGCATAACTGATTACAGCCTTAAATAAATTATTAGAAACATACTCAAAGTTTTCTATTTTGCCTACTACATCTTCTTTTATCCACGTATCTCTAATCAGCTCCGGTGGAAACTCAACAGTTTGTTCCACACAAATATCCTGTACTTTGGCATATGCTGCGGCTTCATCCCCGGTAATAAGATATTCAACTAAAAAACGCTCGCCTGATACCATGCATAACCACCCCCATAAATCTATATTCCAAGTCCTGCCGCACATAGTTTTTTCTCAATCGAACTCCAGGAACGTTTGGCACAAATCAAGGGTATCCCCGATAGTTTGGCCTGTTTTTTATAAACTTTAGCGGTATTGTGATTGACAAAATCAGTTAGGATTAGAACCAATTTGATAGCCGGAGACAAGCTACAGCATTTGCGGTCTGCCGTATTTCTGCCTGTAATATGGACAATCTTAGCAATATCCATAAGTTTTAAGTTCTTTTCAATACTCCCCAAGTTATCAGCACCCACAATTAAAATATCCATACCTTCACTTCCTCCAGTTATCAGAGAATGTTACAAAACCCCCATCTACGTTGTTGCTCCTGCGAGCGTTCGCTCAACGTACTACTTCGTACGCCATCGCTCACGTTCTCGTCGCGCCTAGTATCTGGACATTTTGTAACATTCTCTTAAATTTGTAATGAAAAAGGCGAAACGTATCCTTATTAAGGATAAATTTCGCCTCTGGATTCCCAGTTAGCTGATTAATCTTCTTGGAACAGCGGAGTAGACAAATAGCGTTCCCCGGTATCCGGTAAAAGTACTACAATATTCTTACCCTTATTTTCCGGCAATTTTGCCAGTTCAGCAGCAGCAAAGGTTGCCGCACCACTGGAAATACCGACCAGCAATCCTTCGTTCTTGGCCAGCGACCGTGCTGTAGCAAACGCATCTTCGTTTTTTACTTTAAAGATTTCATCAATTACCTCGCGCTTTAAAACAGCTGGCACAAAACCAGGTCCAATACCTTGAATTTTGTGTGGTCCGGGATTCCCACCGGATAAAACCGGAGAATCAAATGGCTCTACTGCCACAATTTTGACCTTAGGATTCTTTTGTTTTAACGCTTCACCAACCCCGGTAATTGTGCCGCCTGAGCCAACACCGGCCACAAAAATATCTACATTTCCATCCGTATCACGCCAAATTTCTTCGGCTGTGGTTTTTTTAT
>JAJFUN010000180.1 GCA_021372375.1 Pelosinus sp.
TTATCATGTATGGGTATGCCCGCATTGCGGATATGCTGTACCTGAGCCGGATTTTTCCAATCCGCCAAGTGAGAAGGTAATAACCTTCTTAAAGGGGCGCAAGGTCAATATTGATTTTAGCGGTATACGATCACGGGAACAGGCGATTAACACGTATAAACTGGCTATTTTTTATGCTGAAATGGTAGGTATTTATGCCAGTAAAGTTGCCGGGCTTTATCTCAGGCTTGGCTGGGTGTATCGCGAAGGAGAACTCAAAGAGGAAGAAGAATTGGCGCTTACCAAAGCCATAGAATTTTATGACAAGGCCATGGCCAATGAACATTTCCCAATCGGCGGCATGTCAGAGCCGATGCTTGTCTATTTGTACGCTGATTTGCTGCGCCGGACAGGCAAGTTGGATGAAGCCTTGGTATTTTATAACAGGGTTATTGGAAATCCTCAGTCCAAAGCCGAACCGCGTATTTTAAATCTGGCGCGTACAGCTTGGCAAGAGGGGCGTGAGGAACAGAAAGCTGCCAAAGAGGAAACTGTAAAAGTGGAGTAGATGGGATAGGGCCCAAAAATTTGGGCTCTTTTTTTTGTTATTTGTAGCAGGTAAATAATGGCAAATGTAGAATATTTAAATAAGTAAGTTTTGCCTTTAATAATATACGCAAAATGGTAGGGGAGAGGTGAGACTATGACGGTATTGCTGCGGGTATTAATTATCGGTGATACAGATGAATATGAGAAACTGGTTGCGCGTGAGTTGACGCGCGGTGGTTATCGCCCCTCTGTAATGCGGGTGAATACCGGATTTGCTATGAAAACAGCCCTTGCCAGCTATTTTGATCTTGTTGTCGCGGAGTATGCACTAAGGGAATTTGCGGCAATACCAGCACTTTCCATTCTAAGACAATTTAATAAGGATATTCCACTTATTATTCTCGACAAGAATGGGGCGGAGGAAAGAGTTGTTGCGGCCGTTAAAGCAGGAGCAAGTGAATATATATCTATGGCCAATCTGCCTAGGTTCCTGCTGGCGGTAGAAGGCTGTCTGGCCGAAGCAACTGAGCAGCGTGAATACACAAAAATGCAGGAAGAAATAAAGGTAGGACGGCAGTTTATCAGTACAACCATGGATTCTTTGACAACGCAGGTTGCGATTCTGGAAGAAAATGGTATGATCATATATACGAATAAAGCGTGGCAGGATTTTGGGAGTAATAATCAGCTCTTTCAGTCTGCTTGGGAAATTGGTGAAAACTATTTTGATATTTGCCGCAATATCAGTGATAGAAAAGTGCAACAATCAGTCGAGCGCGTAGTGGATGCCGTGAAAAAGGTTCTGGAAAACTATTCTGAGCAGGCTAATCTTGAATATGTCTTAAACATTGGCGGCAAGATTAGGTGGTTTAAAATGCAGGTCACACCTTTTGCCAGCCAGGGCTCGGGGCGTGCGGTTATTGCTACAGAAGATATTTCTGAGCGTAAGGAAATGGAAGAACGGGTAAAGTATCTGAGCATGCATGATGCGCTGACAGGGCTTTATAACCGGGCTTATTTTGAAACTATGATGGTAAGGCATGATAATCGGATAAATATGCCTGTAGGCATCATTATGTGTGATATTAACGGCCTTAAGCTGATTAATGATACACTAGGACGTGAAAGCGGCGATGTGCTGCTCTTAACGACCGCACGCATATTAAAGCGATCATTTAGTGATGACGCACTTGTCGCCAGAATCGGCGGGGATGAGTTTGCGGTACTGCTGACAAATACCACGCAGCGGGAAGTTGAGCTTAGCTGCCAGTGTATCAGACACGAACTCACCAGGCATAATGCGGACAGCAAGCGTGCACCGCTTAGTCTTTCCCTGGGATTCTCTTTGGCAAAAACAAGTTCCTCTGCACTTAATGAATATCTTAAAGAAGCTGAAAATGAAATGTATCACCAAAAACTGCATAGCGGGCAAAGTGCAAGGAGCAGCATTGTAAATACCGTAATGAGACTACTAGAAGCGCGGGATTTTATTACCGAAGGGCATGCTGAACGTCTGCAGGATGTGGTAGCCGATTTAGGCGCGGTAATTGGTCTTACGGAAAGTAAAATCGCCGACTTACGCTTGCTTGCCCAGTTTCATGATATCGGCAAGGTAGGCATTCCTGATTACATTTTATTTAAGCCGGGGCCTCTGACCGCTGAAGAATTTGAAATCATGAAAAGTCACTCCGAGATTGGCTATCGGATTGCTCGTTCGTCACCTGACCTCACGGTGATAGCTGATCAAGTACTCAAGCATCACGAATGGTGGAATGGCGGCGGATATCCTTTAGGGCTAAAGGGCAATAGTATACCGCTCGAGTGCCGAATATTAACAATCGCCGATGCCTATGATGCCATGACAAGTGACAGGCCTTATCGTAAGGCCATGACCCATCAGGCGGCGCTGAAGGAACTCATGCGCTGTGCGGGCATGCAGTTTGACGCCGAGCTTGTTAAGGCGTTTGCTAAAATGAATTTTCCCAAAAATAAAAGCCATTGCGGGTAACCGCAATGGCTTTTAAATAGTGCTATTTAGCCGTTTTTACGTTGGAATTGGGTCATAAAATCGCTGAGAGCCTGGCAGCCGGCAACAGGCATAGCGTTATAAATCGAGAAACGGAGCCCGCCAACGCTGCGATGGCCCTTAACCCCGCCGAGTCCTGCCTTAGTCGCTTCTGCAATAAAGGCTTTTTCGAGTTCCTCGCTAGGCAGACGCAGGGTAATATTCATCAGTGAACGGCTGCCTTTTTCGGCATGACCGCGATAGAAATCTGGATTTTGGTCTATACAATCATAAATGAGCTTGGCTTTTTGCTGATTAATTTTTTCAAGGGCAGCAACTCCACCTTGGGCCTTAACCCATTTAAGTACTAAATTGAGGAGATAAATGGAGAAGGTTGGCGGTGTATTATACATGGAATCTTTTTCGGCATGAATGGAGTAACGCAGCATGGTTGGAATGTCTTTAGGACATTTCGCCAGCATATCTTCGCGAATAATGACAACGGTTACACCGGATGGCCCAAGGTTTTTCTGAGCACCGGCATAGATGAGAGCATAGTTATTGGCGTCAAATTGACGGCTGAGAATATCTGAGGACATGTCAGCAATTAACGGTACATTGCCAAAAGTAGGGAGCTCAGCCCATTCGGTACCATAAATAGTGTTGTTTGAAGTAATATGTACATAAGCAGGATTATCACTTAGGTGAATATCGGCGAATTTAGGGATATTCCGATACTCATTGTCTTTGCTTGAGGCGGCAATATGGGTATTGCCGATAATTGCGGCTTCTTTGTGGGCTTTATCAGCAAAAGAACCGGTAACTACATAATCAGCAGTACGGCCTTTAGGCAAGAAGTTCATTGGAATCATGGAAAATTGTGTGCTTGCGCCGCCTTGCAGGAAAAGTACTTTATAGTTGTCACCGACCCCTAAAAGTTCTTTTAAATTGGCTTCTGCTTCACTGCTAACAGCGATAAACGGTTTGGAACGATGGCTTATTTCGAGCACCGACATGCCGGTGTTTTGAAAGTTGAGCAGTTCTTTTTGCGCTTCCTCAAGTACTTCAAGGGGCAAAACAGCAGGTCCTGGATTGAAGTTAAAAATACGATCAGTCAACACGAAAACCTCCTAATTTATGTAAAATAATTTATCGCGATGCGATATTTAAGATACATCATAACACTAAATATCCTTCTTTGCAAAGAGTAAAATGATAAAAAATTACAAAATGTTTTTTTGAAAGATACACTTGACTTTTCAATGTGGATAAAATATAATCAATAACATGTAGTGATATAATATATTTTGTAACACAATGAATGAGAAGCCGGTAACAAATGATTCTCAAGAGAGCTGACGGTTGGTGCGAGTCGGTGAATCGGGTAGCTGGTTCCGCTCAGGAGTGGCTGATGAAAGTCATGACGGGTACGCCCGATATAGCGCAGGAGCTGGCTATATTTACATAGCAATCTGGGTGGCACCGCGGGAAAACTAGTCTCGCCCCAATTTTGGGGACGGGACTTTTATTTATTTAAATGGGGGTATATAAAGTGAAAATTTTAGTATGCGATGGTGTTTCGACACTAGGTGTGGACATTTTACAAAAAGAATTTGAGGTAGATGTAAAACCAAAGCTTTCCAAAGAGGAACTCCTTGAAATTATTGGTCAGTATGATGCGCTTGTTGTGAGAAGTCAAACCAAGGTAACCGCAGATGTACTCGCTGTTGCCGATAATTTGAAAGCAATTGGCCGGGCCGGTGTTGGTGTTGATAACATTGACGTTGCTGCGGCAACTAAAAAAGGCATTGTGGTTATGAATGCACCAGAAGGCAATACCATTGCTGCGACAGAACATACAATGGCGATGATGCTGGCGCTGGCCCGCAATTTGCCGCAAGCGTATTTATCTGTAAGAGCTGGCAAATGGGAACGCAGTAAATTTACCGGCGTAGAATTGCGCGGCAAGACATTAGGGATCATCGGCCTTGGACGTATTGGTGCAGGGGTTGCCAAACGGGCAGCTGCTATGGATATGACACTTCTTGGCTATGATCCTTATATCAGCGCTGAACGCGCTGATAAATTAGGCATCAAGCTGGCTGAACTTGATGAAATCTATACAGCAGCTGATTTTATCACCGTGCATATGCCACTGACGCCTGAAACCAAGGGCCTCATTAATAAAGACAGTTTTGCAAAAATGAAAAAAGGCGTGCGGCTTGTAAACTGTGCCCGCGGCGGGATTATTCATGAAGCCGATCTTTTGGCAGCTGTCGAAGCAGGCATAGTGGCCGGGGCAGCCATTGACGTATTTGAAAAAGAACCGGTTGACTTTGAAAATAGCCCGCTGTTAAAATCAGATAAAATTATTGTTACACCGCATTTGGGGGCATCCACCACGGAAGCACAAGTCGGCGTAGCAGTTGATGTAGCGCATGGCATTGTGGCGGCGCTGAGGGGCGAACCTGTTTCCACAGCTGTGAACATGGCGCCAATTCCTGGGAATGTATTAGACAGAATCAAGCCATACTTTAGCCTTGGTGAAAAGATGGGTTGCCTAGGTGTGCATTTAGCCGGTCGTATTAACAGCATTGAAGTAGAATATACCGGAGAAATCAGCGAAGTAGACACTAAGATGCTGACAACGGCCATTGTTAAAGGCGTACTCAATCCAATGCTTAAAGAAAGTGTTAATTATGTAAATGCCCCCGGTCTTGCTAAAGAACGCGGCATTAAAGTAAAAGAAGTAAAATCAAAAAATACCGTTTCTTTTGCAGATTTGATTGTGGTTAAGGTTACAGATGATAAAGGCGAGCATACGGTTGCCGGTACCTTATTTGGGGCAGAAGGGCGCATTGTGAATATTGATGGTCACAGGGTTGATGTTAATCCGCGCGGCTGGCTGCTGCTTAGCGCTCACATTAATCGTCCGGGCATTGTCGGTAAAGTTGGCACCGTACTTGGTGGCGACGATATCAATATCTCAGGCATGCAGGTTGGACGTACCGCGATTGAAGGAACCAGCATTATGGCTTTAGGCGTAGATTCTGAAATTCCGGCGGAAACTTTAGCCAAAATCGTAGCCATTGACGGCATTATTGATGCCAAGATGATTAATTTTGATAGAGTTTGATTAGGGGGAAAACACATGGCAATCATTAAACCGTTTCAGGGACTCCGTCCGGCGCCGGCACTTGCTGAAAAGGTAGTATCACTGCCGTATGATGTAATGGATTCAGAAGAAGCACGGCAGATTACCGACAAAAATAAGGATAGTTTTCTCAGGGTAACTAAAGCCGAAGTAGATTTAGCCCCTAGTGTTGATGTACATGCGAAAGAGGTATATGAAAAGGCCGCCAAAAACTTAGCTGAGTTTATTAAAACCAAGCGTCTGATTCAGGATCAAGAAAATTCCTTCTATATATATAGACAAAAAATGGGTGAGCATGTCCAAATTGGTTTGGTGGCCGCCGCCTCTGTCGATGAATATAAAATAGGCTCCATCAAGAAGCATGAATTGACGCGCCCTGATAAAGAACAAGATAGGGTAGACCATATCACGGCTACTAAAGCCCAGACGGGCGCCGTATTTTTAACTTATAAAGCTAAACAGGAAATTAATGAGCTGATTGCTGAGTGTATGAAAGCCGTACCTGTGTATGACTTTACGACTGAAGACGGTATTGCCCATACTTTATATGTAGTTAATAATAGCGAGCAGGTAGCTGCGATTGAAGCTGCATTTAAAGAAATAGACATTATGTATATTGCTGATGGTCATCATCGCAGCGCAGCCGCAATGCGGGTTTGCGACGCAATGAGACAGGATAGTCCTGAGTTTACCGGTGCGGAAGAGTTTAATCGCTTTTTAGCGGTCATCTTCCCGCATGATATGATGTATATCATGGATTATAATCGGGTGGTACAGGATCTTAAGGGCCTAACGCCAGCAGAGTTTTTGGCCAAAGTAGAGGAGAAGTTTACTGTCACTAAAGCGCCAGCAGGAGTTAAGCGTCCTACTGCTACCCATATGTTTGGCATGTACTTGCAAGGTGCTTGGTATCAGCTTAGCCCGAAATCAGGCACCTTTGCAGGTGACCCGGTTGGGAGGCTTGATGTCAGCATCTTGCAGAATAACCTTCTAAGTCCGGTACTTGGCATTAAAGATCCCCGTACCGATAAACGGATCCATTTTGTCGGGGGCATTCGCGGTATGCAGGAATTAGAACGGCTGGTTGACAGCGGAAAATTCGCGGTAGCCTTTTCGATGTTTGCTACATCTATTGAAGAGCTTATGGCTATTGCGGATGCTGGCGAAATTATGCCGCCTAAGTCCACCTGGTTTGAACCTAAACTGCGCGATGCTATGGTAGTTCATTTATTGTAAGCATTAATAATAAAAACCTCTGCAGTACTTATGTACTGCAGGGGTTTTTCTGTGAAACGTTACTCTTATTTAATGAAGCAAACTTTTTGCGAGTATATTTTTCTCTAAAAAATAGGGCATGCTATACTAAAGGAAAATGCTATAATTGTAATAGATAGCCAAAGAATTGAGGGGATAGTATGGCAAATGAAGTCTTTGACATAGCCGTGGTAGGCGGCGGCCCAGCTGGCCTGTCTGCAGCTTTGACCGGGAAAATTCGAAATAAAAGTGTGGTTTTATTTGAACATGGGCAGCACAGCGAAAAACTCCAAAAGGCTCATGTGGTAGACAACTATTTGGGGATACCGGAGGTTACAGGCCGCGGCCTGATGCAGCAGTTTACTGCGCATGCCGTGGCTCATCAGGTAGAAATTATCAAGGAAAAAGTAGTAAATATTTATCCTGGCGAGGATACCTTTACACTATTAACTTCCGGCAATAAATATGAGGCCCGCTCTTGTATATTGGCCACAGGGGTGGTAGCTACAGCGTTGTTTAGCGGGGAAAGGGATTTTTTAGGACGTGGGGTCAGCTATTGCGCGACCTGTGATGGCATGTTTTACAAGGAAAAAGATGTTGCGGTTATTTCCTATACGCAGGAAGGCGAGCAGGAGGCTGATTACCTGGAGGAAATTTGCCGTAAGGTTTATTATTTGCCACAGTATAAGGATGCACCGGGAAAAATGCGGTCAGGAATTACTGTGCTCAAGGCTGTGCCGCAGGGGATTAAGGGTGACACGCAGGTGGAAAAACTAAGCACTGACAAGGAAGAACTGGCTGTGCATGGTGTATTTATTTTGCGGCAGTCTGATCCGGTGGAAAATATTTTATCAGGTCTTGAGCTTGAGGGCGAGGTTATTAAGGTCAAGCGAGATATGTCGACTAATTTGCCAGGCGTATTTGCGGCAGGTGATTCTACCGGAAAGCCCTTTCAGATTGCCAAGGCCGTGGGAGAAGGGCTGGTTGCAGTGCTTAGTGCAATTAGCTATCTTGATACCAAGCGCAAATAAATTAGCCGCAGGAGGAATAATAAAGTAATATAGCCAAAACAGGGAAAGATGGCGGCGATTAGGGTGGAAAAGCCCCATTGACTGCAAAGTGAGCTAAAAAGCAGCACAATTACAATGCAGCTTGCCAGGGAAAGACCAGTGGCAGTCTTAAGCTTAGTACTGCAGCCATAAAGCGCCGCTGCTGCAGTAGTATACATGGCGATAAAAAACATGGACAGAAAGGCTATAGTAGCGCCGGCGTGTTGTTGCCCGGCAATGTATAGCAAGGGAATTTCGCAATTGGTGATGTCCGGATCATGCAGCAAGAGGACAATGGTAATTACTGCTGCCAGCATCGCAAGCAGCATGCCGCCAATAATACTGCCCCAGAGTCTAGCCTGACGGGAGGGGATCAAGCTGCCAAGCGGCGTGAGAACAGTCATGCCTAGTGTCAAATTATACGATACATATAACAGGGAGGCCATGAGCCAATGCGGTGCAGGCTGCAGGGACAGCCAGTGATTTGTCGGTAAGAAATCATAGGTAAGACCATGGTAGCATAAGGAGTACAAGCTGACAGCCATGGTTGAGAGCACTAAAAGCGGGGTAGCCAGGAGACTGACTGCAGCTAGTCCTTTCATACCATGATAGACAGTACAGCCAGCGGCTAGCGACAAAACGAAGAGGCCGCATAGATAGGGATACCCTAAGCTTTCCTGGCAAAGAGTACCTGTCCCGGCAAGCATAATGGTCAGAATGCCAAAAAGCAGCAGGGTTATGAGGGCATCCAGGCAAAACCCGATTTTACTGCCGCAGCTGTGGTAAATAAGTTCCTGATAGCTGGCAGCGTGCATGCGGCGGCTATAGGCCATAATCAGTTGACCTAACCAGGCAAATAAGAGGCCTGAAAGGATTACACCGGCTAAGCCCAGGCTGCCGTAGGCGGCAAAAAACTGCATAAGCTCTTGACCGGAGGCAAAACCGGC
>JAJFUN010000020.1 GCA_021372375.1 Pelosinus sp.
CGTTCTAGCTTTATTATCGCTTGTTTGCCTTACTTTCTCTGCGTAAAGAACAGACAGGGTCTCCCAAGTTGATGCATCATAACTATGTATAGCATGCCATGGTCTACGACTCCGGAGTGGATAAAATCTTCTCGCTTATCGAAGATTTTATTGTTGCTTTCTGCTCTGTCCAAAGCATCTGCCCTCTCGATTGGTATTTCGGAGCTCAATCCCTTCAACTTTCGCTTACGGCCTGCTACCTTGCTGTCTACGCTTAACCGCATGAGTTACCTCATACCGTCCAAGACTCGCTATGAATGGTTTGCTGAACCTTGTTCAGCGGGGTTCCCACCCGCTATATGATGCACCCTTCGCTTGGCTCACGAACAGGCACCTCGTCCCACATAACATTAGTTCCAATCTAGATCTTCTTTTTGTACCAGAGGGACAATGTGCCAGTCCCCCTCAGAAGCATTTTCGCTTGCTGTTGCCTATAAAAGATGAAGAATAATTATCCTCATTGGCAAAAATGTTAACTAGGCAATTTTCACTTATATTATTCCTTTTTTCGCCATTACCAATGATACAGTTCTTCGTATCAGGTATAACCGTGCAGAAAAGGGCAATAAGGAATTCTCCCTCATTGCCCTGCAAAAAACTAAATCCTCATACCTGACCCCCGTTTCCGTTTCTATCTTCTACCTACTGAAAAACAACCAGTCAGCAGGCCACGGTATTGCGTTAATAACGCAATACCGTGGCCTGACCCGCCTGATAATTCATGACACCAAGCTCCCCCTCAAGGGTCAACCCTCTGTAAAAAGGTCTGCTTACCGTCAACCATTTCTATAACCACTCCTGATTTTATTGGATTGTGCAATCCATTGAAAGAAATTCTTCCGCTCACACCTTCTGTATGCAGACTCTCAAGAGCATCTCTAATTTTTTCCGGATCATCGCTATTGACTTTTTTGATTGCTTCTACCAAAAGCATCAATGCATCATAACCTAGAGCACTCATCGCATTCGGATCACTAGTGTACTCTTTTTGGTAAGCAGTAACAAAGCGTTGATTCTGCAGAGACCTCTCCTGCGGCGAATAGTGGTTACTAAAAAAGGTGTTATTCAGCGCAGTGATTCCTGCATATTTCACTAATTTAGGTGAGTCCCAGCTATCCGTTCCCAACACGGGAATTGTGATTCCCATTTCCCTTGCCTGCCGTATAATATAGCCCACCTCTTCGTAATATCCCGGGATAAAGATAATATCTGCATTGACGCTTTGAATACGTGCCAACTGCTGACTAAAATCCTGATCTCTTGGCAAGTAAACATCTCGCAAGACAATCCTTCCACCATTTCCCGTAAAATAGTTTTCAAATAGCAAAGCTACGCTTTTTGAATAATCAGAACTGTTATCTATAATTACCGCCGCCGTTTTTGCTCTCAAACTGCCCAGTGCAAAATCACTCATTATTTTCCCCTGGTATGGATCTACGAAAGCTTCCCGAAAAACATACCGCCTAACCTGATTCCCTTCCATAGTTACCTTAGGATTAGTTGCAGTTGGAGTAATAATTGGTATCCGACAATCCTCTGCTATCAAGGCCGCTGATAACGAGTTAGAACTAGTGAGTGGCCCAACGGCAGCAACAATATTATCCTGGGAAACAAGAGCTGTCATTACATTTCCTGATTCAACTGCATTAGAAGCATTATCCCTAACTACAAATTCAACTTGTCTTCCAAGTACACCTCCAGAATCATTCACCTCTTTTACAGCTAGGCGAGCACCACTTAAAACATCATATCCAAAACTACCGTTATAACCGGACATCTCAATATTCCCACCAATTTTAACAGTATTACTTTCCATTGCACTTGCAGAAACAAATATAGATATTATACACCATACCATTGTTAAAATTCGTATTTTACACATACTAATTCAACTCCTTTGGATTGCCGACTGAACAACGAACCTGTCCATGGAATAGAGGGCGGGAATAAGGGATGCCTCGGGACGGTTATTGTCTTTCCCAACGTTACCAACTTTTTGGAAAGTTATATTTCCTAACCCATAGACTTTATAAAAAATCAATTTTTACAAAAGTCCTTCCCTTTTTACCTCTAACGGCGAAACAAGGCGAATAGTCGATTTCATTGCCCTATTATCTGAAAAAACTAAATCCTCATCCCTGACCGCGAGTTCTCTCGCGTATGCTAAATCATGCCACCTAATTCATAAATTGCACTCCTAGCCTTTTCCAAAATTACTTTATCTTCAGGCATATTAGCAATTAAACTGCGATACGTTTCAATTGATTCTTTATACATTTGCTTTTTTTCATAAGCATTTGCTTTGCTGTAATAAGCCAATACAAACTTTGAATTTAAAATTAGCACTCTATTAGCATCTTCAATAGCTTTGTCATAGTCTGCCTTCGAATAATAAGCAAGTCCGCGCTTATAATACGCCTCGACTGAATCTGGTTTTATCTTAACAGCCTTCGTATAATTCTCTATTGCTGTCTCATATTCTTTTTTTATTACATAAATATCACCAAGCTTAACCAGAACATTAACGTATTCTAGTTGTACTAAATTTTGTTCCTTTTTCTTTAATATCAATGCTTTATTATACATAGCTATTGCAGAATCAATATCCTTTTTTACTTTGTAAGCAGCAGCCAATCCAATATAACCCTCAGAATTCTCAGGTTGTAGTTGAATTACCTTTTTATAGTCAAATATAGCTCTTTCATACTCACCTTTTGCCAAAAAAACTTTACCTCTACCTAAATATCCATCTGTATAATCTGATTTCAACTTTAGCGCATTATCGTAATCAGACAACGCTACATCATAATTCATATTGCGTAAATACATATCTCCGCGTTTACTATATGCGTAAAGATAAATAGGATTAAATTCTATAGCCTTACTATAATCAGCCACAGCTTCTTCATACTTTTGCCTTTGCTGATACAATAATCCTCGTTTATAATATGCAACCGCATCACTAGGGTTTTGTAAAATAATATTTGTATATCCTTCTATAGCATTCTCAACATCATTATTTTCAGCAGCACTTATCGCAAAAACAGAAACTATTAGAAAATACACTAACGCAACGAAACTAACAAGATACCTTCTCTTCATATTTCCTCCAAAGTATAATTTGACTGGTGGAACCTCGGTGTTCATGCATGACACCAAGAGATCCACGAGCCTTCTCTGATTCCTGTCCCCTTGGCATCTCAAAAAATACTCCTAAACCACGCCCTAATCGCATAATTCCGTTGCTGCTTTCTGAGAAAAGCAGGACTACTTTGAAAGCTAAGTCTCGCTTCACGGAACATCTCTTTAGCCTTTTCTGGATATCCTGCTTTTTGAAAAATCACGCCTACCTCATAGTACATTTGAGGATTACCAAACTCGACTATCTTTTCGGTGTACAAATCAAATTGCCCCACTTCTTTTTTTAAAAAACATTCCAGCAGATAAACATAAGGAAATCCATATTGAATTTTAGGGTTCAGTCTCAGCGCATTCTCAAGTGCAGTCTTGCCTGCTTCGAAGGCTCCCGTCTTAATACGGGCCACTCCCAAATAATATTCAATGTCAGGATGTTCTTGTATCAAATCGTGCGCCTTTTCTAAATTTTTCAGTCCTTCTTTCATATGGCCGCTTTCTACTTGCAGTGCCCCCAATTCATAAAGAGTTTGCCCGGGATTACGACTTTGAGGAAGCTCTCCCTTTAATTTTGCTATCTTCTGCCATCTACTCAGTGGCTTTATAAAGTCCGGCAAAGCGCCAATATACCATCTATCAATAATGGCGTACATAAAGACTACAACAATAAGCGCAACAACTGGATTTGCCAAAAACTGTTCAAAAATAAGATATAAAAAAATAAACTTAATGCTAATCACCCCTAAAATTATTTAAGAAAGCTGCCGCTAGCAAATAGCCGACTACCCTTTCATACCTGACACCGATGGCTTCCCAATTTGAAGCGTTAGCGTTTGACCACCGCGCTGTACGACTACGTCTACTTTGCTGCCTACTGACTGACCCCAGCTTATGCATTGATTTTTTTAATTCTCCGTATCTCATTATTTTACGTTTTGATAACCAAAACATTATACTCATTTTGCATTTTTCGCCAATCACTGATAATGTATATTTAAATGGTGCGGAAAATACTGCCTCATCTTGAAACATACTTACACTCTCCTTTCGGTTAGTATCTCACAAATAAGTGCATACTATCTTTTTCCACATCTATATAATAATATATATACAATCGCATTTCAATTAACAATGAGGAAGTGAAGTAATGAAAAAATCAATACCTGCTAATGTATTTGCAATGCCTAGTCCCGTGTGGGTAGTAGGAACTTACAGAGAAAACGATACCCCTAATATAATGACCGCTGCATGGGCAGGAATTTGTTGTTCTGTTCCACCATGTGTAGCTGTATCATTACAAAAAATAAGATCCTCCTACGCAAATATCCTGGAACGTAAAGCATTTACCATTAACATACCATCTAGCAAGCAAGTTGCCGAGACCGATTACGTCGGCATTGTCAGTGGCAAAATAGCTGATAAATTCACTACGGCGCATTTAACCGCAGCTAAGAGCGAAATTGTGGATGCCCCTTATATTGATGAATTCCCCTTGATTTTAGAATGCCGACTATTACATACAATCGAGATTGGTCTGCACACCCAGTTCATCGGTGAAATTGTCGGCATCAAGGCCGATGATGATGTTCTCAACGAAAAGGGTATTCCAACTTTAGAAAAAGTATTGCCTTTTGTCTATAGCTCATCTGATCATGCCTATTACCATATCGGGGAACAATTAGAGCAAGCCTATTCAATTGGAATGAAGTTCAAAATTTAAGGAGGCTCTTTATGTCACATTTACTAAAGCCTTTGCAAGCAGGCTCATTGTCCTTGCACAATCGTCTCATTATGCCGCCCATGGCTACTGCCAAAGCAGGACCGGATGGAAAAGTAAGTCAAGGTGTATTAGATTATTATAAAGAAAAATCAGCGGGCGGTTATCTCTCTCTCATTATTATTGAGCACAGCTTTATCCAATTGGCAGGAAAAGCCAGTGAGAATCAATTATCGATTGCCGATGACAGTGTAGTAGCAGGCTATAAGAAATTAGCAGAGGCTATTCACAATAACGGCTCCAAGACCGTAATGCAGATTAATCATGCTGGTAGTGCGGCCAATCCAAAAGTTATCGGTACAACCCCAGTAGGGCCATCAGCAGTAATCAACCCACGTAAAGGATCAATTCCTCATGAACTTACCAAACAGCAAATTGTCGAGATTGTAACTGATTTCCAAAGGGCTGCTCTTCGTGTGAAAGAAGCTGGCTTTGACGGAGTAGAAATCCATTCAGCTCACGGATATTTTCTTAATCAATTTTTCTCGCCTTTGACAAACCACCGCAAGGATGAATATGGCGGAACTATCCTTAACCGCATTCGTATTCACCTTGAGGTTATCGCCGCAGTACGCAAAGCCGTCGGAAAACATTTTCCTATTCTACTACGCTTAGGGGCATCAGACTTTACTCCAGGGGGAACAAGTATCGAAGATAGCCTAATCGCAGCTCAGGAATTTGAAAAGGCAGGAGTGGATATTCTTGATATCTCTGGCGGATTTTGTGGCTATATCATACCAGGTGGTAGCGAGGAGCAAGGCTATTTTGCTCCATTGACTACTGCAATCAAAAAGGTCGTATCCATTCCAGTTATTCTTACTGGTGGAATTACCAAGGCTGAGGCCGCCGAGCAACTCTTAGCTGAGGGTAAGGCCGATCTCATCGGTGTCGGCCGTGCAGTATTCAAAAATTCAGAATGGGCGAAGCAAGCAATCAAAACATTGAGCAACACTAAATAGCAGCTATGTTTTGGCTCCTTGTTCTATATCTTCACGTACCAAGTAATCTCTCTTATAACCTCTTAATTCATCCAATTCAAAACAGCCTCAACCCTCGCAAAGGTTGAGGCCTTTTTGCACCGTTAGAGGTGATACGATTCTCCGTATCAGGTATAACAGCGAAACAGGGCAACGAGTCGCTCTCATTGCCCTGTAAAAAACTAAATCTTCATATTTGACCCCGAACTATCCCCTTTTTAGAATACACACTCAGGTACGTCAGACTGTCTCCCCGGTTCATCCTTTAGTAAAAAAACTGCTAGTACTTAATTCATTTATGACAATACCAAAATGCATCGGTATCTCTGCAGAAAAGTAGTACACCGGATTAAGATCACTGTATATTGCGTCTTTATATACTTTATTCCAGCATTCTATTAGAGCAACATCGCCTGTATTCGGCGGCTGTTTCCTGCTCATGGATTGAAAATTCTTAACAGATGTGCTGCTATTAAGAAAACCTTGAATAGTATATATCTTTTTTACTTGTCGTAAAGGCACACTATTATCCATGTTTTTATCTAAGTCAGCAAATGTCATAGCTGATAAACGATCATAGTCTTTGCTCAACGGGATAAAATTACCTACATCAGCGGATTTCATTTCACCCAATATCAGCGTTTCATAATTACCTTTTTCTAATGCCAAAAAATCTAGACGCTCATTTTGAGCAAACTGTACTTCCCCGCAGCAATGAAATTCCTTAGCAACGGTTTCAAGCAATGCAAAAGTGATATTACGTTCTACTGGCGGATTCGAACTAGAATTATTATTTTTGAGAAAATACATAATCGAATATTTTTCTTTTAAACTTTGATAAGTACTATCCGCAATTGTAATCATATCATTGTGATTTTTCATGCTATCATCTCCCTTTTTCTTTTGGGCTCCCTTTACTAAATCCTCAAACCTGACCCTCTCCTGCACGTCTGGGAAATTAACAACCTTCGATACATATCATGTTCAGCCAAAAATTGTTCCGTATCAGGTATGGCATCAAATAAATAATATCCTTTGGTTATATCATTCATTTTGCATATAGAATTTGTTGGTCTGTGCAGCATTACCGTTTTTAGTCTTCCAAAACTCTCGGTACCATAAAACGGCACTATCGCCATACTATCTCCGCCCTTTCGAACAAAGCCAAATATGTTATAGTATGCCCGGCACAGTACCTTATAAACCGTCCCCTCTGTCCGCTTTTAGTAGTATCTGCCTGCTTAATTGCCTAAAATCATAGTTCCATACAACTGGCATACAAAGCATAGAAACATATAACACCTAGCTAATAGATTGAAAAGCTAAATCCTCAAGCCTGACCCTCCAGACACGCCCTAGCTCTTTAGCACGGCGTTGAATCTTTACGACAGTTTTCTGAGCAACACCACAACTTTGCATGATATTACGTTGTGAGAATCCTAGGCTTGTCAGCCTAAGGATTTCTCTGTACTTGGTCATAATTTTGACCCTCCTAATAATGAATTTACATCATTCGATGTATAAATTCATTATAGGACAAGAAATTATTGATTTCTGTTCGCCAGTATGCTGATTTCCATTTAGTCGGTATACTGATTTCCAATCACCGGTCAGGTGATGACTTTGAGACCGGAATACTCAGTCCTTCTCTACTTATTCTTAATATAATTTGCAATATTTTCGTATTCTGAATTACTGAGTCTTCTGGCATTTTCATTGAATTCATACTTGACTTTAATATTTGTTTTAAATAAGTTTGCTTCAGAACGATTCAAATATAATTGAAGCGATTCTAACTCTTTATAAAGATAATCATTCTTTATTTTCATCCATTTACACATATAGTTACATTCGGCACACGAACCTCTTTTCCCAATATCGACTAAAAGATAAGCTTTGCTACTATTTTCATTATCATAAAAAATTTGGCACTCGTCACTTTTCCGCGCTCCAATTAAGTGTTTGACATCAAGATGTATCACAAATTCCACTTTTTCTGTAATAGATCCTGGTCCAACCCAACTATAATTTAGATTTTCTTCACTCATCTCTATATTTAAATCATATTTAACAGAAATATCAACATTTGATATCGCTTTGTGAGACAACCAATGAAATCTTGTAGTAGCCCCCATACTATTCTGACTGTTGTCTAAAATGGCATTACTGATTCTGCTAGAAGACATATCCAAAAGATCACCGATTCTCAGTAATATTTTTACATATTTCTCACTTACTATACTTTCTTTGGCATTTGACTTTATTTTATAGATTTCATCAACATCGTATCCATGAGCCTGGCTAATTTCTGCTACGATATCTTTAACTACGTCTTCTACAAATTCAAAATCATTACTTTTTCTAATAAACTTAGCACTTTGCTTTGGATGATTACTTCTGACAAAACCTTCGTAATATTGATCAAGCCTCATAAAGAAATCCACCAAAAGTTTTTTTACTGATTGCTCGTCAACATAATCAATCATGCTATTATGAGTATTTTTCTCATCATTCTGTTTCAATATCTCCTTTATTTTTTTCTTGAAATCCGAATATATAATGTTTGATTCTCTATTATCTCTAATAAAACTTTCCATTAAATTTGGATGAAGCACCATTGAAATATCGTGCAAATAGCAACTTATAAATAAAATATAATAATCACGACGTGAAATCTGAAAATAATTAACGCTCTTCGTAAACATAATGATTAATCTTATTAGCTCAATTGCATGCTCCTGATTATGTAATGTGTAAAAATGTAAGTATTTCGATCCATTTTTCCATATCTCACTTGTATATTTGTGAACCATAATGAGGTTATCTACATAAACTGGATCCTGAACAAACTTTACAAAATAATCTATAATTTCAAACAAAGTATAATCCAGCACTTCACTATTTTTGTAGTCTTGAAACTTCATATAGAAATTCTTTAAATCAAATTTGCTATTTCTCAAAAACAATAAAATTCTTGCTTCATCATAATAAATTGGTTTATTATTTCTTTTTGCAAGATATTTTAAGTCATTTGCTTCTACTGATATTATCTCTGAAAAATATGCATTCATAATAATACGATAAAATTCATCCGTTTGTAACCTAATTAAGAAATACCTATTCTCGGTATTACTAAATAAACCAGTTTCATCTACGATTCGAAAAATATCTTTTGCCCTTGAATACTTAGCCTCACTAAAGATGATAAAAAATTGGTTAATAGCATTGTTGATTTTTGATTCCTTAATATTTTTACTTGACCTAGATATATTCCAGACGTTCCTTTTTATTATTTTTTGTATACTGTCATATTTAGTAATAGTGTTGTCCAGAAGAAGATTCTTGCGATTTGCAAGGCTCCTACATATCTTATGAAAGTAAGAGACTGTCTTTTCGGCATCTTCCTTAAACCATTTATAATCACTCCCATAAATGCACGCATTAAACTTTTCAATAGTATTTTCAATTTCCCTCCAAAAACCAGGTACGTTTGCAAAGAAATATCTAAATTCATTCAATAAAATATCTTCATCATAGGCTTTAAAAAAATGTCCTAATCGTTCTTCATTACTATTCCCTTCTTTAATCTCAAAGTTGGACTTTAACTCCTGAATCTCAGCATCTTCCACATTAATTCGATTGTATTCTAAACACTTTTGGCGATATTTAAAAAACTTTTTAAAACGCAATAAAACTTTGATATAATGTAACGTTTCTTTATCTGTGCTATTTTTCCTAATTCGTTCAATTTCTTTTTCAACGGCTTGATAAATGGATTCTAACTTCCTTGAAAGATTAATTTCCTCAGTATCGGAAAATATCTTGTTCATATCAAACGATGTCATTGAAGCCAATTTACTATATGAGTTCAGATTAGCTTGACCATATTTCGGATTTTGAATTTCTACCGCTGTGCTTTTTTCACTATCAACCCCATGGACTTTTATCAAATAGTTAAATTTATTAAATAGTCGCAGATTTGTATAATCATTTTTCGGCTTCTGGCAGCTATTACTTAACTCTTTAAGTTTATCATTAACTTGCCTAATCTTCGCATCTAATTCATCAATACTTTTCAAGTTATTTGTGTAAATTACAGAATCGTCAACATAAAAGTATGCTTTTCCATCCTTCCCTCCGATAACCTGTTGAAAAATTTCTGCTACTTTTACCATGCATATATTTCCGAAAAAGTATGCATGGGGCAGCCCTTGTAGTATACCTCTTGACCAAACTTCTCCATTTAGAAAATTAATATCATCTTGATTATAATAAATCTTCTCATACTTTTCAGATTTTAAATTAATTATTTTAAATATCAGTAATTTGGACACAATAACTTTCAGACACTCAAAATCCTGCTCTTCATTATATTTAACAGCATATTTACTAATAATCTCATCATAGATAATGACCGGATTAATCGATGGAAAGAAATTTTGCAGATCAAGGGTTACCTCATATTTAAATTCTTTTGTTTTGCTATATTCATAATATGAACGTGTAATCACGTCCGTATATTCTTTAAACTGATATTGCCACGGCTTGAATAAATGCTCTGGTCTTTCCGAAGGAATATTACCAAAGAAATTCGAGGGTAACATCCTAGCTAATTCTGTTAATTCTATTGATTTTCCATCTTCGCTTATTTCGATTAGTAATACATTCAAAAGCACAACACTTGTAATTAATGTGATAAGTGATGCTGAATGAAGTGGTCTCGATTCAATTTTATCCGTATTATTGTTAATTTTTTTCGGTCTAAAATAAACTTCCGCTTCGAAAAATTGATTATCTATTAATACTTCTTTGATCATCTTCCTAACCTTGTCTATGGTATCATCAATGATTTCATGGTTAAATGGGTCTCGTAGTTCTAACATTCGCTTATAATCTTTTTCGTCAAGAAGATCCTTTTCAAAAACATAGCTTTCTAAAGAATAAATAGCCATATATATGAAATCTTTTCGACTTATTAACTTATATATACTGCTATCCTTAATTGACTCAGCCATTTTTCAAATTATCCTCCAATCTTTTCAAAAATGCTTCTACAGAATTACTGGTAAAATCCAATAATGTATTACTGTTTTCCGATTCCATATAGTCAGTAAACACCATATTTTGATCATTAAATTGACATTTTACATATATTTTTTCTCTATCTACAGCATTAATCTTAGGATTTTCTGTTATCTTACTGTACCACTTCCGCTCCAACTTCTCTGCGAGACTATTAAACTCTAATTCCCACGTTTCATCTATTTGAATGCTTAATTTACATTTATATTCGTCTTTTATTTCAATTTTTTTAAGCATGCCTATTAGATTTTCCCTAAAAGAGACTTTTCTAGTGTACTTCTCAATATTTAGCCAAAATGCTGGAATCATATCTGTCAAATAAGTTTCATTATATTTATAATCAGGATTAGACATATAAATATAACTTGTGAATAACTTTAGAAGCTCCGTTTTTTGCGCCGTTTCTTTGTGTTGTAAAAGTTTGTTTAAACTATTTAATACTTCAAACCTATTATGCTTGCCATCCATAAACTCACCTCGTAATATAAATAACCTCTCTTTAATTAAAACATCTTACTATAAATCCGCCTCTTAGGACAAATACGCCGATTTAGACAAACATACTATAATATGTTACATTTGGGGAATTCCCTAAAAAAGAGCAGAACTCCTGCCAAATTAACAAAAATCTGACAGGAATTCTATTTTTTCGCCATTACCAATGATACGGTTCTCCGTATCAGGTATAACGGCAAAACAGGGCAATGAGTCGCCCTCATTGCCCTACAAAAACTAAATTCTCAAACCTGCCCCCCGTGCGCCCGACCTTCTTGCTTTTCATCCGCTACAGCATTCTCTTTATTTTTTCCTTTTTCTTCTCGATGCTACTAACAAGGAATTTCTCATAACTTTCCTCGGGGTAAACTGTATTTTCCTGTAAACCCACAACGGACAAATACATAGGCGATTGAAGAAATGCAGAAATACCCATTTTTTTTACCGTACCAGGTACCGCATCATACAAAGTGCGCAGTTGTACCAATTCATCTTTCAACTCCAAATTGGAAATTCTGTCCTTCTCCGCTTCAATTCTTGCAGCAATTAGAGCCTGCAATTCGTCATAATTTATTTTTTCAGTACTTGTTCCTCTACGAATGTATACATCCGCCTTTTGTAGAAATTTACTATCCGCCTCACAAATCACTGGTAGGTCAGATGGTTTTACCTTAATAATTATTACTTGGAACTTTTTCCCCTTAAGCGCACCATAAACCTCATTATCATAAATAAAGTTTAAGAGAGAAATACAGGATAAAATCTTTTTAGGAAAATATTTGGAAATTTTTTTAATAAAATCTGCAGCATCAAGAATATTATCGTTTGGTATTCCTTTCGAAACTATATTATTGTCTTTTTCTGAAACACCTATTACAATAGCGCCACCGCCGCTGTTTGCAATTCCAAAAATAATTTTCGCCATTTTATCAAAATCAATCCAACTTTCTTTGAAATCAACATTATCTGTCTCTCCAACATTTTGTTCTAAAAAATGAGCAAATTTTTCAATTGTTGGCTCCCTGAAAAAATCCAATAAACTGTCTTTTGTTATTTCCATTTATTCACCTCAATAATGAATTAAATTTCTACTTAGATTTTAGGTAGCATTATTAGGGTAGACTTACGTTACCAATACTCAATCAGTTATCTTAAGGCTCCAAAAATATAAAGACTATAGGTCGAACCGCTTGAAAACGTGAACATAAATATCTAAATAATTAATGCCTTACACCCGATGAAACCCGGTTCTCCGTATCACCTCTAACGGCAAAACATGACAATGAGTCGCCCTCATTACCCTGTAAAAATAGAATTTGCAAGCTTGGCGCCAAGCATTCCCAGTGCTTCTTCAAGTTTAAAACATTTTTCAATGAAACAAAGTCACTGTCCCCCCAGTTTCATTCATGACCTTATTAAATCTGTCTAGTTTAGTGTAGCCGATCCATATATTTGTCTAATTCCTTAAAAGCTTTTTTATACTTATTCACTCTTTCTTCCATTGAATAAGGGATTATCACATTAGAATTAATATACTTCTTAAGAATCGGACTTAATAGTTCTTTTTTACCTTCATTTTTCGGTATAGGTTTAGTATCAATATAGTACTCAATCATTATATCAAAATTTTTATAATTTTTATCCAAATATTCACTAGAACATTTTGTGTTATCTACGTTACCCCACGTAAGTGAAACCCATTTAGATGTTTGGAATTCTTTTTGAATATTCTTAGTAAACCCTGCTCTTAATCTTTTTTTCCCTTTTTCAAAAAGATAATTATAACGTTTTAATGGTATACAGATTCGACAACCGTTTATCATATGATCTTTCCCTATTGATAAAACGCTTTTGTCCATTATATTTGAAAAATCAGCTATAGCATTTAACTTATTTTTCTTTAGAACTACATCTTCAAATATTTCTTCGTTTTCAAACTGCTCACAATGCTGATTTATCCATAAAAATGTAATTTTCTCTTTTCCAAGAGTCTGTATATTATAACTATTGCATAAGCAATATCCGTGCTTGAAAAGAATCAATTCTGCTTCACTATTGGTTTCCCAATAATTCGCTTCAAGTGCAGGATGATCAATTTCAATTTTCTCCAAAATAACTTGTCCATTTTTCAGACACGTGATATCCTTCATTGACAAACTCTTCCCTACTATATCGCAACAAATATCTGTCACTAATTCTTCTTCAAAAGGTAATCTATCACTATCTAAATTATTTCTGTCCAACGTTAGAGGAAGATTTCCATCATAATCAGTCACGCTGACATATGGGGTGTTTCTTCGGAACGAAGGATACAAATAGTCTTTTAAATTATATCCATTTGGGATAATTATGCCATTACAGATAAGCCGTTTCCGCTTAAGAAAAGTCCATTGAACACAGTTATAATTTTCAGGTCTAATTGTATAACTCCCTGCTGATATATCTTCACCTTTTTTCTCATCATGATTAATCTCTCCCCAATCTGTCGGTATTTTGATTTCAATTTTGGGCTCATCAAAAATGTACCAATTATACCATTGTGGGTTACCATAGTATTCGCAATAATTATTAGATATTTCTTTCCTAAGTTTTCCAAGAGATGCTTTAGCTATTTTTATTTTTATAATAGTGCCTACTTCACATTCAGTTTTGCGTAAATCTATTTGCTCAGTATCTAAACTAGTCACAAATGTTAAGCCTGTCATAGAATCTATATGACGCGTAGTAACCTCCATTTCTCCACCAAGTAAAAAAGCTGCAAATATCCCAACACCAAACCGCCCATTACGTTGAACGATTGATTTTGATTTTTCATCAGAAAATAATTTATACCAATTACTATTTTTTCTATATGATGCTCCTGCCTTTAGAAAGTAATTTATCAAAACATCTTCCGTCATACCAATACCATTGTCCTTAATTACAAAAGTCGCTTCACTATTTTCAATAATCTCTATAGTTATCTTAGGCTCATATTTATTCGCCCCATCGCCTTTTTCTCCATTCTTAGTTACTAATAATGTCTTTCTTTCCCGACAAGCATCTATTGAATTTTGAAGCAGCTCACGCACCCCAAAGGTTGGATTATCTCCATATAGTGGCGCAATAAGTAATTTCAAAATTTCTGGATCTGAATCAAAAATTACTTTTTTAGCTATATATTTTACTTTCTTAGCGTATTCTTTTTCTTCAATATTTGATTTAACCCTTCTTATTTTAATTTTCAACTTTGAATATTCATCCATCCTACCATATATTTCACCAAGTATCGCCCAACAAGTATCAATTTCTGCCTGAAGTTCCTGCAAAAAATCAGTTAAGCGCAAATATAATACACTATCCCTAGGATCAGCAAAAACGTAGAGTGACTCTGGATCATTATTATCAATCTCAACATATTTGATGGCATCATGTAAATTCCATTCACGTCTTGAGATGGGACTCGCTAGCGTCCGGATCTTCAATTGTCCAACATATGCCCTTCCCTCCACATCAAGATAATCTGCTATTCTTAAGACTATCATGAGGTAAAAAATCTTTGTTGAAAACGGAGTCTTCCATCCTGACTCTCCATATTTATTTTTAACATATTGAAATGTATTACGCAAATTTATGCCATGACTGCGTGCAACAACTCCCACTAAGTCTTTTATATCGTCATCTACCCTATCCATTAAAGATATTTTTTGATTAACTCCTGGGAATCCATATGCAGCAAATTCGTGGGCAAGTCGTGCATGGTTCCGTCGAATAAACTCACCTATCAGCTTCTTATCAACTTCCGTTAGCTGTTCTTTATCCTTCGGGGGAACGCTTATTTTGATAACTTTCCCAAAGATATTCTTTATACGGTTATCGCCCCAGTGCTTAGCTTCCTCTAAATATTCATTCCATACTTTTGCCCAACTCTTATCATCAAAATAATCTATTTTGCAATCTAAGCATCCTTCACTTATTTTGTACAATATTCCCTCATATGTAATATACATTCCTAAATCGTGGATAATTATTGAACAAATCAATATTGCTATATCTGTTGCATTTAAACAATTTAGACTTTCGTCAACTATTAGCTTATCAGCAATTTTTAATACTTTCTCAATATGAGGTATACCATGCTCTGTATATTCATTAAAAAATTCCATATTAGCCTTACCAACTAGGCTAACATAGTCTGAAACTACTAGCATAACGGATGCTGACAACTTAGCATTTTGTTCCAAAATTTGTTTAAACCTTTGTGGAATATCCAAGCTAAATTCCTCCTAGATAAATTTAATAACAGGAAAAGATTTTCTTTACCCACAATTACATTCCTCATCTATTAACTATATTGATGCAAAATTTCTACAAAAATAATCAGCAGGAGTTCTTTAGCCATTACCAATGATACAGTTCCCCCGACTAATCTTAAACGCCCGATACACCAGCTCCACTAAGAGTAACAATATCGTCTGATGCGCAAAATACAAAGAGGGAATCTGGTGTCAGGCTTTAATCATTGAGAGGGAATCTGGTGTCAGGCTTTAATCATTGAGTTATTTTCATATACCTATAACTTAATTTTTACAATAACTAAATCCTGACACCATGCCCCATAAATAAAAGCTTACTTCCCTAATACCTTGTGAAAATCTTGCTAAATCAACAATATTGGAACATTAAATGTAAAATTTACTATAAATGTATCAGAACCACATTTAACTTCCCTACTTCACTCTTTATTCCTCAAAAAGCACAGAACTCCTGCCAAATTAGCAATAATTTGACAGGAGTTCTGCTTTTTCGCCGTTACCAATGATACGGTTCTCCCTGGCTAATCTTAAACGCCAGGTAAATCTCTTAACAAGGATCAGACGCATCATCTGGTGCGTAAAGGTTAATCCTTGCTTTACAAATAAAGCAAGAACTACTTCCCATCCACCCTCACATACCCTTTTCTACTAAGCGAAACAAGTAGCGCCAATACCGCATAGCCGGCCGCTGCCAGCATGGCGTCATGATAGCCGGTCATAAAGGCCGCAATACTGCCAGAATTATTAGCGCCCGCAAGTATTGCCTGGCGCTGATGCTCAAAAATCGCTACTCCTAACGCGGTGCCACATACCATGCCAAGGTTGCGGCCAACTGCGTTGATGCCGCCTGCTACCCCCATTTGACTTGGCTCTACAGCGCTCATCACACTGCTGTTATTGGGGGACTGAAATAGTCCGTTGCCAATACCAATGAACGCCTGCGCGAGAACTATATCCCAAAAAACTGCGCCGCTCTTTAAATCAGCGCATAAATATGTGCCAAATGCAATAATGCCAAGGCCTGTCGTGGTTAATATATAAGGCCCGATTTTATCAGAAATTATACCGCTTAAAGGCGCAATCGCAAACATCAGCAGGGAATAAACCGACATAATAAACCCAATCTGGGCCGGCGCCATATGCTGTATATCCTGAAGGAAAAAGGGCAGCAAGATTATATTGCTAAAGAGCGCCATAAACGATAAAGTCCCAGAAATATTCCCCATAATAAACGGCTTATTGAAAAAGAGCGCCAGCTCAAGCATAGGATGCTGTACCCGCTTTTCCTGCCAGATAAATACTTTAAAGAAAACTGCGCTTAAGCTAAACAGGCCTATTATGCGGTAAGATAACCAACCCCACTTTGTACCAAAATTGAGCGCCACTAAAAAGCTGCACATCATTAGGGCAAAATAGAATGCCCCCCGATAATCAATATCTTTCGTACCGTTTTCTTGTATGTGATCAGGCGGTAAAATACATCTAGCCGCTAAATACCCCAAAAGACCTAAGGGTATATTGACATAAAAAACAGCATGCCAGTCTAAAGTTGCCAGCAATATACCGCCAAGCGCCGGACCGGTCATGGTCCCAATTGCCACAACCGCCCCGATTGTCCCGAGTACCCGGCCCCGCTCTTCTTTTGGAAAATTGTCCGTAATGATGGCAAAAGAATTGGACATTAGGGCTGCCGAACCACAGGCTTGTATTAACCTAGCCCCGATAAGCGCCGAAATGGACGGTGCTATACTGCATAACGCTGATCCGGTAATAAAACCAATAAACCCCAGTCCAAATACCTTGCGCCTGCCAAATAAATCACCGAGCCGTCCGGCTAGCGGCAAGATACTTGTAATCATTAATAAAAAAGCAGTAACCACCCATTGCACTGTCTGCACATCTGTATTAAGCGCCGCAGTAATTGTCGGCAAAGCTACATTGACAATGCTTGATGTCATTGTCGACATAAATGTCCCTACTGACACTGCGCCGAAAATCAGCCAGCGGTAATACGAAAGCTGCGACAATTTGTACTGTACAGATGCTGTAAGCCTTTCCATATTAACCTTCTTCCTTGATGCTACCTGTAAAAGTTTACGTTTTTTTTATTATACCAATAACAAATGTAAAATAAAACAGCTGCCTCAATTAGGATATAAAAAAGATCGCTGACGCGGTCTTTGACACTTAATTCCCCTCTAAAGAGTGGTGCCCGTTAGGGCGGGGTGTGTTGCATTCGGTTTGCCTCTACAGAACACACCCCGTCGCTTCGCGCCACCCCTCTCTAGAGGGGAATTTTTAAATAATGCTTCATAGATTATTCATACCTGAGTGCCTCAATTGGATCAAGCAGTGCGGCTTTTCGCGCCGGATAAATGCCAAAAAACATCCCGATTAAGACAGTTACACCAAAGGCTCCTATAATTGCTGGCATGGAAATAACGGTATCCCATTTCGCGACAAATGAAATAATTGAGGAAGCACCTATGCCTAAAATAATACCAAGTATGCCGCCTGTAACACTGATGGCTACTGCCTCCACTAAAAACTGCGTTAATATGTCACGATAAGTAGCGCCTAATGCTTTTCTAATGCCGATTTCTCTGGTACGTTCAGTTACCGAAACCAACATGATATTCATAATGCCAATGCCGCCGACCAAGAGAGATATGGCTGCAACCGCTCCCAAAAAGGCGGTAATATTCCCAGTGGTTTCGCTCATCGTTGACATTAATGCGGTTAAGTTGCGCACAGAAAAATCATCTTCGGCTTTGGCTGCTAAATGGTGACGAGAACGTAAGAGTGTCGTTATTTGACTTTGTACACTGTCGATATCCTGTTCATTTTCAACTTGAATTGTAATTGAATTTAGATGTGTCTGCCCCATCAGCCGCTCTTGTGCTGTCGAGAGCGGAACAAGCGCCAAATCATCCTGATCCTGTCCCATAGAAGATTGCCCCTTGCTCTCCAGCACACCAATTACCCGAAATGGCGCTGCATCAATGCGAATTATCTGGCCGACCGGACTTGCCGCTCCAAATAAATTAGCAGCTACAGTCTGGCCAAGAACCACAACTCGGGACCTGGCATTTTCCTGACTTGTCGTAAAAAAACTGCCTGATGCAATTTTATAATTGCGGATATCCAAAAACTCCGGCGTAGTTCCCTGCACACTAGTCTTACAATTTTTATGGCTATAGATTAACTGACTCTGCGTCGATACCGAAGGCGCCAGATATTTTATCCCGGAAAGCTTGCTAATGGCCTTGGCATCCTGATTGCTGAGGGTAATATTAGAGCCGGCAGCGCTCCGTACGCCGCCTGGCGCCGCCATACTGCCAGGTGAAACAATCAAGAGGTTACTGCCTAGACTTGCAATAGAGCTTTGTACCTTTTTCTGCATGCCAAGGCCAATTGATACCATCGCAATGACTGCCCCCACCCCAATAATAATCCCCAGCATCGTCAGCATGGAACGAAGTTTATTGGCCTTTAGTCCTTCAAATGCAATTACTATACTCTCCCAAAACACTACTTTGCCTCCTGTCTTACTTCATCTTTCAGCACTTTGCCATCGCGAACATACAATACCCGCCTAGCATAGGCTGCGATATCCGGTTCATGGGTAACCATAATCACAGTACGACCACGCTCGTTTAGCCTGCAAAAAATATCCATAATTTCATTACTTGATTTTGTATCCAAATTTCCAGTCGGTTCATCCGCGATCAAAATCGGCGGATCATTAATGAGGGCTCTGGCAATAGCCACCCGCTGACGCTGCCCGCCCGAAAGTTCGTTAGGACGATGGTCTTTACGCGTTTCCAGCCCCACAAGAGCTAAATTATCAGCTGCCCGTTCAAGCCGAATTTTCCGTTCCACCCCTGCATAAATAAGCGGCAGTGCGACATTTTGCAGAGCCGAAATACGCGGCAGCAGGTTGAAATTTTGAAAGACAAAGCCAATTTTCTGATTGCGGGTAACTGCCAGCCGCGAATCATTTAACCTAGCTACTTCCTCGCCGTCTAAAGAATAAAGGCCGCTTGTGGGGCGGTCAAGACAGCCAAGTATATTCATTAATGTTGATTTTCCTGAGCCCGAGGGCCCGGTAATCGCTGTAAACTCGCCCTGCTGAATTGATATACTTACATCATCCAAGGCATGAACAATGGTATCACCCATATGATAGGTCTTCTTTATGTTGGTTAACTCTATAATAGACATTGTTGCCCTCCCTATCTTATAAAGGCGGTGGTCCTTGTTTTTGCTTATTGGTGCTTGTTACCGCTTTGGCTGTAGGCACAATAATGACATCGCCTTCTTGAATACCGCTTTGAATCTCTATCTTTTCGTCATCGGCCAACCCAACTTGCACAGGCCTATTTTCCGGCTTGCCATTTATCATTACCTGTATATACTTTTGCCCTTTATCCTCTTTAACCGCAGCCAGCGGCACCACCAGTGCATTTTTGCTTTCAGCCGCATGTATGGTAACCCTGGCTGTCATTGTCGGAAATAATAACCCCTCTGTCTCATCTACATCAACATATACCGGATAATATACTACATTAGACGTAGTAGTCGCGCTCCTGGAAATACTAGTAACCTTTCCGGTAAACGTCTTATCGGTATAAGCATCTACTGTAAATGATACTGTTTGTCCGGCCTTGACTTTGCCGATATCCGTTTCATCTACCATCACTTTAATTTGCATCCGCGACATATCGGCAATGTTCATAATGACCTGCGGCGACGATATGCCTTGCGCTACCGTTTGTCCGGCCGGTGTAGGCTTGCCGACAACCATGCCGTCAATGGGTGAGGTAATGACATAATAATCTAGTTGTGAAGAAAAATTATCGTAATTAGACTGAGCTACTAAATAATTGGTGCGATCAGAATCTAATTGCTGAGCAGATTCTCCCCCAATTTCAAACAGCTTTTGGCTACGCTCATAGACTGCACCGTAATTGGATAGCTGGGCCTGATACTGTGCGACCTGGGCCCGTAAACTTGTATCATCAAGCACAACAAGTACCTGACCTGCTTTTACATAATCATTTTCCTTAACTCTTAGCTCTCTAATAAGCCCGGTAACACGTGAACTGATATCTACTGAATTAACTGCAGAAATTGTACCTGTAGCCGATACGGTTGCCTCCACATCACCGAGCCCGACAATAGCTGTGGTCGGCGCCACAACCGTTTTAGCAGCTTTTTGCACAGAATAAATGTGCCACCCGCCGGCCGCAACTGCTGCGATAAAAACAAATACTATCCATTTTTTATATTGCTTAATTTTCTTCCAAATATTAAACACCCACCTGTTCTTCCTGTTTACATTATTATTTTGTTACACATGCAGATTTTTCCTGCCAAAAAATAAATTTATCTGCATTATTAATTATGCGAATAATTGTTACGGAACTCCTTAGAATCCGCTGCCATAAAAATGCTAATAACCGACTAAAGAACCATACCTACAAAGGCCTGGTTCTTTTTTTTACCATTAATTTAAAATAACATAAAAATCCGGTAGGAAATTCACTGCAGCTTGGAGAATATGAAGGTAAGCTTAGAAATTGGAATATTTTTCTAATCTAAGTACTGCATACCTTCAAAATACGAAAACCAAATTTCTGAGGAGGTTCTATAATGAAAGAAAACGTTTCCCGTATCATTTCAAACCCTGAAACAAGCCTAAATATACTAAATATTGATCCTTGGCTAAAACCATATGAAGACGACCTGCGACTGCGGATGAATCGCTATACAGAGATAAAAAGAGAATTGCTTGGCGATGGCGAAAGCTTTAGTGACTTTGCTAATGGTCATCATTTTTTTGGTTTCCACCAAACTCACAAAGGATGGTACTACCGCGAATGGGCGCCTGCTGCTGACTCGCTGTATCTCATTGGCGATTTCAATAATTGGAATCCGAGTTCCCATCCACTCAAGAAAAAGAAAAATGGCATATGGGAAATCTATCTGCCAGGTAAACATTCCCTTGTTCATACATCAAGGGTAAAAGTCCGCGTTCATTCTATGGGCATTGAACGCGACCGAATTCCTTTATATATTACTAGAGTTATCCAGAATCCTGAAACCAAAGATTTTAGCGGTCAGATCTGGGCGCCAAAAACACCGTACCAGTGGAATGATAAAAACTTCCAGATTAATCACACCAAGACACCCTTTATCTACGAAACGCATATTGGGATGGCGCAGGAAAAAGAGGGCATTGGTACTTATAAAGAATTTGAAACCAACATCCTGCCTAGAGTAAAAGCGCTAGGTTATAATACTATACAGATCATGGCAATTATGGAGCATCCGTATTACGCTTCCTTTGGCTACCATGTTTCTAATTATTTTGCTGCCTCTTCCTGGTTTGGTACACCGGAAGATCTTAAATCCTTGATTGATACCGCTCATAGTATGGGTATCGCTGTCTTAATGGATATTGTACAATCTCATGCGGTGAAAAACCTGGCCGAAGGCATTAATGAGTTTGATGGTACCTCTTATCAGTTTTTCCATGCAGGCGGCAAAGGCGAACACAGTGCCTGGGATTCCAAAGTGTTTAACTATGGCAAGCATGAAGTTATCCATTTTCTTTTATCCAATATAAAATTCTGGATGGAAGAATATCATTTTGATGGGTTCCGCTTTGATGGTGTTACGTCTATGATCTACCTTGATCACGGTCTAGGTACAGCGTTTGATTCCTATGACAAGTACTTTAGCCTTAATACCGATATTGACGCGCTCACCTATCTGCAATTTGCTAATGAACTAATCAAAGAAATCAGGCCTGATGCCCTTAGCATCGCGGAAGACATGAGCGGCATGCCTGGCATGTGTCTGCCAATAGCTGACGGCGGCATAGGCTTTGATTACCGTCTGGCCATGGGTATGCCTGACTTTTGGATTAAAATCATGAAAACCAAGGATGAGGACTGGGACATGAACAAACTGTGGCATGAACTGTCTACCAGCCGTCCTGCCGAAAAATGCATTGGCTACGTAGAATCGCATGACCAGGCGCTTGTTGGTGATAAAACGGTCATCTTTTGGCTTGCCGATCAGGAAATGTATTGGCATATGAATAAAAACAGCCAAAACATAGTGATTGATCGAGCCATCGCACTGCACAAGATGATACGGTTTATTACTATCTCGCTGGGCTGCGACGGTTATCTCAACTTTATGGGCAATGAATTTGGTCATCCTGAGTGGATTGATTTTCCACGCATCGGCAATAATTGGAGTTATCATTACTGCCGCCGTCAATGGAGCCTGCCTGACAACTCCGAGCTCCGCTATGAATATCTTAATTCCTTTGATAGCGCCATGGTCCACTTTATGTCCGAAAGAGGCCTCCTTGGCAATGGTGCGCCGCAGTCCCTCTGGCTTGACCAGCAAAGAAAAATTATCGCGTACCGCAAAAATGATTATGTCTTTCTCTTTAACTTCCACCCCACTGAATCTTATGCGGGCTTCCAACTGCCAATTCATGAAGACGGCCGATTCCAGGTTGTCTTAGATACCGATGAATTCCGTTTCGGCGGACAAGGACGCATCGCGCATGACCCAGTTTACCAAACAAACAACCTCCCTGATTTTCCTGACTATAAAGGAATTGCCATTTACACCCCCAGCCGTACCGCAATGGTACTGAAAAAAATATAATCCTATGCATTTTTTAGAAACCTCCCCCCCTGCCGCTAAACGCGATATCCCCCTCGAAGAGGGAGAGTAACATTAAGAGCCTCCATCCTTGAGATGGATTTACAATTAAGAGAAGCTGTTAACATTAGTAACAATATTAACTAATGCGACAGCTCCTTTTTTGTTTATAAATCCACCATATAATACTTAAGAATTCCTTTGGAAATAGCTTCGGCAAGTTTTCTCTGATATTTCGGATTTTCTAATAACGCTCGTTCTTCTTGATTAGTAATAAAGCCTGCTTCAATAAGTACAGCTGGTACCTGGCTGCGGCGCAGCACAAAAAAATTACCCGCTTTGGCCCTCTGACTGATCGGTGCAACCAAGACTAATTGCTCTTCAATTGCCAATGCGAGGTTCTTACTTCCCCCAGAAGGTGCAAAGTAGCACTCAATTCCCCGTCGTGTGGCCGCTGAACTGACATTGGCGTGAATACTCACAAACAAATCGGCGCCGGACTTTGCAACAGCTTCTACCCGCGCACTTAAATCCCGGCGATATCGCCCGCGCACCTTATCATTATCACAAGAACCACTAAGTTCGGTATCTGCATCCCGTGTCAAGACAACGTTAAAGCCGTGACTTCGCAATATATCACGCACCGCTAGAGCAATTGCTAGATTAATATCCTTTTCTAAAACTCCCGGGCGATTGGCGCCTGTATCAACGCCGCCATGACCGGCATCAATGACAATGGTTTTTCCGCCGCTTTGCCCGGCAATTAACTGACTAAGAATAAACCCGATTGGCACTAAAAATGAAAATATGGCCAACAGGCAATAACGACGTGAAATACACCAGATTTTCATTCCGCTCACCCCATAAAACATATGCGGCATGATAAAAACCTATGTGCAAACTGGCAGAACTTATACGGGGCTATAAAAAACAGATAAAGCCATTATAACTTTATCCGTTTTTTATCTCTCTCGATAACTTTACTTTGGCAAATAAGCCAGTGGATTGCTTTCATATTTACCAAAATACAATATTTCTATCTCTCGAATTGCAGGATTAGAATTCCTATATTTCATATTATATTCTTTTGAAAAATCGCTAAGGCTCAAATACGCCTCTTTATATAATTCTATCGGTGATTCATTATACCTAGGAAACTTGGCAGCAATATCCTCTCTGACTAGATATAAATCCTGGAAATAGCAAACAACGCTATAGCCTATATTAGTAGCAATTGAAAGTAAAACCGGTAGTGGCTGTGAAACGTTATTCTGGGCAATCTCATCAGGAATGCGCTTATTCATATATGGCGAAAGCACACCGCCGCCTTCCACCAAAATCACCTTGGGCCGCAACTTCATTGTCTCAATAATTTTATAATCCAAACCATCAATATCTATACATAAAAAATCGACATTGTTTAATTCGTGAGATTCTACAATGTTATCAATACTATTTACTCCGCAAAATTCCACGAATTTATTTATGCAAATTATCTTTTTATTAGCTTGATAATTACAACATAACTCTTGGAATTTATCTCTAGCTGCTTCAATAAATAATCCCTTCCAGCCTTGTAAAGCCAAATATCTGCAGTTAGAAAGATATATTCCGTCCCACCCGCCAAATTCAATAAAGGTACCACATTTTATATTCAACCGCAAAAAAATTTCTTCTAATATTCCATCTTGCCCAACCTGTGAAAATACATTTTTATGATATTTTAGCAGAGATTCTTTTGGTAAATGAGTGGTAGATATACTATCAATGTAGCCGATATAGATACGTTGATTATGAATTTCAATCGCCTTATCTTTGTTTGAAAGAAGGACGTGCAGTCTTGAAATTTCATCACCTAATATTTGAATACTACTTTTTGTTGGCAAACAACATTCCTCCTAACTTAGCTCTCCACCTTCTCACGTACCGCTTTAATGGCGAACAGTCCCCCCCTTGAGAACGCTACCATTCATAAAGTATATGCAGCAGCATTAAGCCATATGTTTATTGCAAAAACGCTTAGGGAAATTGTTATTTTAGAAAAAATATGGACAAAGCCTATTTACACTTTGCCCGAATATTACCTATATTTTTATCTTAAACACTTAAATGGTTCATTCTTCTGCGCTGTCAACTAAAATGCCGTTTGTATTTTCTACTTTGCAGCATTCCTGTATACGGCTGATAGCAATATCAAGTGCTTCTTTGGCACTCTTGGCATAATCAAGTTTTACCCATTTCCGTTCATCAAGGTAACAGCCCTCATACGCAGCCTCACGGATTTTATCAGCCCAGCCACCAGAAGTTTCGACAATCACAACGGGTTTCCGATTTAGATAGGCTGCAGATAATTCACCAAGCGTACCGTTTGCCCCGGCAACCATGATAATTGCATCCGAGGAGTGCACCAGGATCAGACTGCGATAGTCATAACTAAGCCCAGTAGTAATCGGGACATCTGTATAACTATTGGCAACATCAGCTGTATCGCCATGCAGAATACCAATCACAAGTCCTTTATTTTCCTTTGCACCCTTTGATACTGCCTCCATAACTCCATTGGTTCCGCCGGTCAAGAGCACTGCCCCGCGTAAGGCAATTTCCCTGCCAACCGCTGCGGCTAACTTATAAGTAGCCGCAGATATTTCTCCCGACTGTCCAATTACGCCTATTCTTATCATACTACCTCCTTGTCTTGCTGTTTATTATTCTATATTAAATCATATTTACTATTAAATAAAAAATACCCATTGTTAATCTATTTTAACGCCAAGTGGCATAAGTAAAGAGCCCCGCACCAAATATTTAATATCTTTTATATATTTAAGCTAATATATACTTTTTAACCGCCTCATAAAGATTAGCCGCCCTTGGAACCTCGGCTGCAACAAATGCCTCTTCGTGACTACCATGCCCTGTCCTGACAAATATAGATTGGACGCCTGCTGCACGTCCTGCTTCAACGTCACTGTTATGATCGCCTACCATATAAGAATTGGCAAGATCAATATTCCATTCCTTTGCAGCCTTAACAAGTAATCCCGGTGCTGGTTTACGGCAATCACAGGTCGTCTTGTACTGTCCAATCCCCAGCTTGGCATGATGCGGACAATAATAAAAGCCATCAATATGAGCGACGTGTTTAAGAAGCTCTGCCTGTATCCAGTTATGCAATTCGTCAACTTGTGCTTCATTAAAATGTCCTAGCGCAATACCCGCCTGATTAGAAATAACAAATACCTTATATCCAGCCTGATTTAATAGGCCAATTGCCTCAATTGAACCCTCTTCAAACTCACATTCTTCCGGTCGATAAAAATAGCCTTTATCAATATTTATCGTACCGTCACGATCTAAAAATACAGCAGTCTTCGCTCTTTTATCGTTCATAGTGACCTCCTAAAATTCAAGTCCTATTTAAAAAAATAACTCGCCTGCTGTCCGAATTTCAGCAAGCCCAATTGCGTTCCAAATACGGCTTGTCGAAACCGCATTGACTACCAAGTAATGTAATTCCCCTCATATAACAGTCTTCCTATTAATCTTAGATATTCCTGCGACACCTATACATTTCCCAGGAAATTATTAAATTTTTTCATACTATATATCTTATTAATTATACTAAAATTTCTTATTCCTTACAGTAAATCCATCAAAATTATATAATGCAATTTTTAACTTGCTTGATAGCAATGGTTTAAAAAACGCCGAGCATCTAAGCTCAGCGTTTTATCCAGATTATATCTTTTTAAGGTCCCCTACTACTACAATTTTGCTAGCGGCAAACTTGCTGCTATAACCGCATTCATTTTTTCAAATGTTTTATCAAGGGCTTTTAGCGAAACAGACTTGTTACCAACCATGCCAACCCAAGTAGAATCAGTCGCAAATTCAACAAATTTCCCATTATAGAGGTACTTATTTTCTTTGAGGCTGATTATTTTTAAAGGGATAGTAGCTGTCATATCAATGCCCTGCGTAAACACCGTAAATTTTTCCTTACGCACAAAGGGCTGTAGCTCGCAATATATTACATAATCTACATTTTCCCCTTTGAATGCATCTATGATGTCAACACGTTCCGCCGTAGCGATATCCACAATTCCTTGCTTTTTCAAACGCTCCAGATAAGGTTCTCCTGCCACAACCTGATATTTGTCCTTCATTTGCGCAGCAAAATTCCCCATTATTTTCTCAGTCAATTCATTATCATAGGTTGTTTTTGCATTGTTAACAAATAGCAAGGCAACAATCGCCTGCTTGCTGCTAATTTGATTAACTGGCGCCCCCGTTTCATTGGCAAAAACAACTGTTTGTGAGAAAACAATTCCCATTAATACTAACAATGTAATTAATACCTTTTTCAAAAGTCATCTCTCCTAAAAAAATATACTAGAACCTAATTATACCAACTTTCGTTTCAAATAACAACAATTATGGTGATTTATAAGTACCCCAGGCATTTCCAGTCAAGTACTTTCAGCGTATAAAGGCTTAACTACTGCTCGGGGTGGCCCTAGCTTATCCATAGTTACCAAAGACGAGTATTTTCCCAAAGTTCCCCTCTAGAGAGGGGTGCCCAAAGGGCGGGGTGTGTTGGTTGCTTCACCATAGGTCTTTTTAATTGACTTTGCCTATACCAAACACACCCCGTCGCTCACGCGCCACCCCTCTCTAGAGGGGAATTTTTAAAGCACAACACTTCAAACCTATTCTGAGATATAAAAAAAGCACTCCAATCAGAGTGCTTTCGCTTAACCTGCGACTATCTATCCTCCCAGGCCGTTTCCAACCAAGTTAGCCGTTTAAAATGCCGTAACCTATTATCCAAAAATAAATAATCTAAATGGCAATCATCTGCGACACGCAGGCTATAATCAAAAGCACGGCAGTGCTTACCTTGACGTTTATGAGCTTAACTACTGCTCGGTCTGGCCTTAGTTATTCTATTCATATAGAAAATGCACCTGCCATATAGTTCGTGTCAATGGCG
>JAJFUN010000023.1 GCA_021372375.1 Pelosinus sp.
AGCCGCTTGCGCCGGCATGAGCATCTTGTTCTTCTTTATAAATCATGCAGCCGCAATCTTCGTAATTTGTCGAAATATCAACTCCTTTTTCACTCAAGAGTTCAATTACCAAGGCTTTGCCAATGCTGCCAAGATCGCCGGTAAAAATCATATCATAATAAGCGGGCGCACGGCCTGTGTCCTGAATGTGCTGCCAGAGAGTATCAGCGGCAGCCGGCGCCATGGCCGGTCCCATTGCATTGGGGTCTTTGATGCCCATATCCACAATTTTTCCTACTGTGGCACAGGTAATACGCGGTCCCTTACCTATTACCGAAAGTACGCCGGCTCCCGCCCCGGTTACTGTCCACTGAGCAACCGGCGGGCGCTGTACTCCGAGTTCGGTTGGAAAACGATACTGTCGTTCGGCGGCATCGTGATGACTGGAAACTCCCACCGCTACTTTGCTGCCAAACCCTCCGTCAAGCAGTACCGAACCGATGAGCAAACTTTCTGCCATGGTGGAACAGGCACCATATAAGCCAAGAAAAGGGCGCTCGGTAGAACGTATGGCAAAATGGGCGCTCATTAATTGATTGAGAAGATCTCCTGCCAGAATATAATCAATATCTGCTATTTTACTGTTATCTTTCTGTACAGCGGCATTAATGGCCCATTCCAGCATGAAGGATTCACATTTTTCCCAGCTTTCCAGGTTGTGCAGGGTATCGTCCATAATGTTATCAAAATACTCTGCCTGTAATCCCTGTCCCTCCATCGGGCCTACAATGTTTGCGGTACTGGTAAGAAAGGGGGGATTGGCAAACAAAATGCTTTGCTGCCCTTTTTTCTTGTTCAAGCTATTACCTCCCTAGTGTATAAGCCAGTATATGATGCCAAAAAGAAAGGCGGTAACAGTGCCGTAAACAAGCACTGGCCCTGCAATGGTGAACATTTTGGCGCCGACACCAAAAACATATCCTTCTCTTTTAAATTCCATTGCGGACGAAACAATAGAATTTGAAAAACCGGTTATCGGTACAACTGAACCAGCTCCCGCAACTTTTCCAAGTTCGTCATATACCCCCAGCCCGGTAAAAAATGCCCCCAAAAATATCATTACTGCTGAGGTTGCTGCCGCGGCATCTTTGCTAGATAAACCTAGTCCGATAAATGTATTTATAAAAAATTGTCCTAATACACAAATCAGCCCGCCTACTAAGAAAGCCATACTAACATTTTTAATTAGCGGCGGCGCCGGTTTGATACGTTCAAATTTTTCCTGGAACTGCTGCTGCTCGGCCTGTTTTTTTGATGTATTATTAGCCATCGTGTCACCTCTGTAATATTTTGACCATAAATGCGCTAAATAATTCTCAAAAATACTTAAATAAAACGCTTTGCGTTTTTAAAATGTAAGAAAGGAAGAAATACTAACAGCATTTCTTCCTTTAGCTAAAATTAATTATGCACTTGAAATGCTACTTTTACATCCGCCTTATATTCGTCAATATGTCCATTGTCAATATTTGCAGTAAAATTGGTTACTTCTACTCCTAATATCGAGTCAATGGTTTTCGAGGCTTCCATCACGGCATTATCAACCGCATCGGTCCAGTTGTGCCGTGATGTTCCAACTAATTCAATTACTTTTACGACCATTACACATACCTCCCATATCGTTATAATGAAAAGCCAATATTATTTTGTGTAAATAATGTATTGTTATACGTAGTAATATTATCTGAATATGGGTTAAGATAAACTTGTTTGGCTTTAGCGGGAGTTTTTTTTGGAATATCATCCCAAACATAGAACCAGGCTGCGACACTACCTGTTATTGCCAAACACAAGAAAAACAGAATAATATATAGTCTTCTATGTGGCATATTTTTTCACCTCGCATATCTTTCATATCTATATTATGTACAAAAAAACAGACCTCATTAATTTTTATGAGGTCTGTAAATAATCTTTGATAAGTTTGAGGGCTTGTCGCTCTAGCCTTGATACCTGTACTTGCGAAATTCCGATCTCTGAGGCAATTTCAGCCTGGGTGCGATCCTCAAAAAAACGGAGATAAATAATTTTGCGTTCTCGTTTTGGTAATCTCCCAATCACCTCCTGCAACGCCAGTTTTTCAAAGTATTCATTATCCTGTCCGTCGGAGTACTTGATTTGATCTACAAGTAGCGGTGTGTCGCCATTATCATGCGAGGCATTATCATATAGTGATTGTGGAGGCTGCACCGCTTCAAGCGCAGCTACTATTTCCTCCGGCGCTAGAATTAGCTCTTCGGCAATTTCTCTAATGGTAGGCTCGCGGCCTAGTGTCCCGTGTAGTTTTTCCTGCACTCGGTAGATCCGGGTAGCGAGCTCTTTTATCGGACGACTCACCTTTATAGGATTATCATCTCTCATATAACGTCTGATTTCCCCAATAATCATCGGCACAGCGTAGGTAGAAAATTTAACATTAAACGTCGTATCAAATCGATCGATAGCCTTGACTAAACCCATACAGCCGATTTGAAACAAATCATCCCATTCATACCCGCGATTCATAAAACGATGAGTTATGCTGCGTACAAGGTTCAGGTTATTGGTTAAAATGCACTCGCTTGCTGCTTTATCACCGGTTTGCGCTTTGTTAAGCAAATTTTTTAACTCATTATCTGTAAGCATGCATATACCACCTAGTGTATTCTATTATGCTCAATTTTTTTTGTCATTTTGACAGTTGTACCTTGCTCTAGCGTAGACTCTATAGCTAATTCATCCATAAAAGATTTCATAAACACAAAGCCTAAGCCCATCCGCTCAGGATCGCGCGAATAAGATGGCGTACATGCCAGATTAATATCAGCAATACCCTGGCCATAATCAGTAATGATATACTCCAGATGATCCTCGTATAAATTCATCGTGAACTCGATTTCTTTCGGTTCACCGGTATAACCTTCGCCGTAACCATGAATAATGGCATTAGATACAGCTTCTGACACAGCGACTTTTATATCATCGAGCTCGCTGATGGTAAACTCAGCCTGGGCCGCAAATGCCGCTGCGGCAATGCGGGCAATTCCAATATTTTCACTGCTGCTTGCAAGAAACATTTTTATGTGATTTTTTAGTGCCATGATGTCCTCCTATAAAGTTGCTAAAGCTTCTCTTTCAGAGTTAAATAAATCAATTATTTTAAGTATCCCTGACAATTCAAAGATTTTGATAATTCGCGGCTTTATACAAACCGCCAGAATTTTGCCCTGCAAAATAGCAAGGCGTCTATAGCGGCCAAGAATTACGCCAAGTCCGGAACTATCAATAAAATCAACCTCTGAAAAATTGACAATTACTATCTTAGCTTCAAATTGATCTAAGGCAGTATCAAACTTTTGCCTAAATTCACTAGCATTATGTGCATCTAATTCACCTTCGACACGCACAATTAAAACACCTTGTTTCAAAAAAGCCTCTAAATTCAAGATGGTCCAGCCTCCTCTTTATTATATGTAATATAATTCTTTATAAGGTAGATTTTTCCTTCTTTTTTATACAAAAATAATAAGCTTGCCAAAATGACAAGCTTACTTCCCTTTAATGCGCAATCGCAAACAGTTCATTAAACATATTTTTAATAATTCTAAAGAAACTAGCCTTGTCTACCGTCTTTTCGGCAATTAAATCAACTTTGCCAAGTTCTTTGCCATCATTCATAACTACTAATTCACCATATTTCTGTCCCTGGGTTACCGGGGCGGTCAAGGTCGTTTCGGCCACTACCTTTTTCTGCAGATTCTTGTTTTGCCCTTTGCCGACAACTAAGCTGAGATCCTGCGCAGCCACTAATTGAACTTCTTTTTCTGTTCCTTTAGTAACCTTTATTCTCTCCAGCACTTCGCCCTGCTTTACGATCGGCACAGCCATATAATTAGCAAAGCCCCAATCCATTAATTTCATACTTTCACGTAAATGGGAACGCGGTTCGGGGGTGGCAAACACGACTGAGATTAACCTTAGCCCGTCACGCTGCGCCGTGCCGGCAAAACAGTATTGGGCTTCTTCGGTCCAACCTGTCTTAAGACCATCTGCTCCTTTATACCACCATAATAATTTATTGGTATTTACTAGCCAGTTTTTTCCGTTTCTTAGCCAGTATTCCTTGATTCCGCATAATTCCATATATAAGGGGTGACGAACAGCCTCTTTGGCAATTTGTGCTGTATCATATGCACTCATATAATGATCAGGGGTTGGCAGCCCATTGACACTATTAAAATGGGTATCTTTAAGACCAAGGCTTTCCGCCTTCTTATTCATTGCCGCTACCGCCATCTCCTGCGAGCCGTATAAATGTTCCATAACGGCAACAGCGGCATCATTGGCACTTACAACAGCAATCGCAATCATTAATTCCTGCAGCGTCATTTTCTCGCCAGGTTCCAACCAAATTTGCGAGCCGCCTTGCTTCCAGGAGTTTTCACTGACAATTACTTCATCGGTGGTATGTGCGCGCCCCGCTTCCACAGCTTCGACTGCGAGCAATAACGTCATAATTTTAGTAACACTGGCAGGCGGCAGCCTTTTATGGGGATTTTTCTCATATAATACTTTTCCGTTACTGTCCATTAAAATAGCCGATGAAGCAGTTGTTTCAAGCTGCGCGGAGGCCGGGGCTCTTTTTTCTGCGGCCAATACCGGAACCATTAGCATATTAATGAGGAATACCACAAGCACAAATATCACCAATCTTTTGCCAAGCCGATACATTAAAAATCACTCCTTTCATCCTTTTTTTTAGAGTATCCAATAAACAAATTTCTTACACTGGAAAATAAAAAAAGACACGATAGATTCGTGTCTCCTATGGTAATTTATAAAGTTAAGCGCGGGGGTGTGTTTTATCATAGACTTCTTTTAAGTGGTTTTTGGTAACATGCGTATAAATTTGAGTGGTAGATATATCCGCATGACCCAGCATTTCCTGAACAGCGCGTAAATCTGCTCCATTTTCCAGGAGATGTGTGGCAAAAGAATGGCGTAAAGTATGCGGCGTAATTTCTTGTGCAATATGTGCTTCATGCGCATATTTTTTAATAATCTTCCAAAAGCCTTGCCGCGTTAGACGGTTGCCATGATGATTAACAAATAATGCGGCTTCTTCATATGTACGTACTAACTTAGGTCGTCCCTTAGCAATATATTCCTGAACGCACTTAGCGGCAATAGACCCGAGCGGCACAATCCGCTCTTTGGCGCCACGCCCATAGCATTTTATGTAGCCCATATCCAAATTTACATCAGGCGTATTGAGCGAAATTAATTCCGATACCCTAATTCCGGTAGCATATAATAATTCCAGCATGGCTTTGTCTCTAAAGCCTGTCGGTACTAAACTGCTGGGCTGTTTTAATAATTCTTCCACTTCATTTATGGTAAGAATCTTGGGAAGCTTTTTTTCAAGCTTGGGTGCCTCTAGACTAGCGGCCGGATCTTGCGTAATATACTGTTCGCGCACCATATACTGATAAAATGATTTTATTGCTGCCAGATTTCGTGAGATGGTAGAAACAGCGCGGCCTTTTTCCTGCAAATTTGTTAAATAATTAAGGATGGTAGTGCGTGCTGAATCATTAATTATTTCGGTATCATTTGATTGTACATATTCTTGAAACTGCCGTAAATCCCGACCATATGACTCAAGCGTATTTTGCGCTAAGCCCCGTTCCACCGCAAGATAGTTAATAAATTGGTTAACATACCCTTCCACATTTACCACCCTTTTCTTTGCAGTACTAGAACTTATAACTTGCATGTTATAAATCCTTACTGTTTAAAACTCAATATTCATGGGTCACATAAAATCAAAAAATAGCCTATATACTTAATTCAACGTTAACCGAATATTTCCTCTCATTACTGACGAAATATAACATCATTTTTTTCGCGCCTTAACTGCTAATTATGACGCTATCCAATACCCTTAGCGGTTTTTCCAAAAGATACTGCTGGCGCATTTTTTCCTCACTGCTATTTTGTTGCCAAATTAGCTTTAAGAGGCCCGGGAAAATATAAAAAACCACCGCTAACAGTACAATTATCATAATAAATAAGTTTACTTTTCTCCAAAGCTGGCGTAAAGAAAATGTAAAGATCATTTTCCTACCCCCAATACTAAGTTTACTATGTATGTATGCTTATGGCTAACTAATTATGCTGTATTTTTCTCTAAAGAGCTTCGTAGGCACTTATCGCCTTTTTACTGAATAGTCATATTCAAAGAGGAGGTAATGCTATGGAACCAACCGATTTTTTAAGGAAAATGACCGAAACAAATATGCGCATGGCCAGAGTCCCCAGCTTTAAACAGCAGCTCATGCAAATAAATGAGCCCTATACCGCTAAATCTATCTTTCGCCAGTTAGTGCAGCAAATCCAGCATTTTGAAGCAGCCTTAAATGAAGAATATGATGTAGGCATAAAGCTGGTCAGCTTCGGGCAATCGGTACAATTTAGCGTAGTAAGTTTAGGTTATCTTGACCCAAACCTTATTTGGTTTGAGGGGATGCTGCCAGATGGCACAAATGTGGAGCTCTTACAGCACATATCCCAAATCAGCTTCTTGATGATGGCTGTAAAACGTGCTGAGCCAGAAAAGCCGAAAACGCCAATTGGTTTTCAGTGTCCACAATAGCTGTAGGCATGCAAAAAGAACGGTGCAACTTCAAATTGCCCGTTCTTTTTTTATTCTGCCTTATGCTTGCAATTCATTAATAATCTTATGTAATTCTTCTTTCGCTTTATCAGTCGAAGATTCTTCTGCTAACAAAAATTCTAGATAGTCCTGTATTTCATCAACTTTATCTATAGCTTCGTCATCCTCAATATTAATGGTACTTTTAAGACGCTCCAAAGCATCAATTGTTTCATCAACTTTTTGAGTATCTACTTGTGAACTATTAGCCAAATTCTCTAAAATATTAACGACCACATGAACATTAAAACTCGCCACTTTGTTACCACCTTTCATCAATTTGTATTGATAGTATTCCCTTTTCCTTGCTAATTATAAACAAAAAACCTTCCGAAAAAAATCTCGAAAGGTTTAAATTTACAATGGTGCGACTAACTGGGCTCGAACCAGTGACCCCCGCCATGTCAAGGCGATACTCTAACCAACTGAGCTATAGTCGCATGTTTTATATAAAAATACAAATATAAATATAAATTTTTTATTTAACAAGTAATTAACCCATCAGCATATATATTATATTACGGTAAACTAAAAGTGTCAAGCTGTATTTTTAGTCTTTATTTGCCTTACCTCTATCACAAATGGGGAGTAATTTTCATCCCTAGTTTGTCTTTGTTAGATACAATCCCCCTATGTTGGAAGCATCAGGCTCCTGCCTAATGTCGCCAGGCTATCGCGGAATAAAATGTAAATATAATTAAAATTGGTTTTTTTGCTTTCGTAGGGGCAATCCCTCCGTG
>JAJFUN010000103.1 GCA_021372375.1 Pelosinus sp.
CTGTGGCTTCAATTGATTTATTGATATCAACAATCGCTGCACTTACCTCCTGCAAGGTTTGCTGAATCTTTTTTACCGCTTCTTGCGACTGCTCAGCAAGCTTGCGCACTTCTTCAGCTACCACGGCAAAACCCCGTCCGTGTTCACCAGCTCTAGCGGCTTCGATTGCTGCATTTAGTCCTAGTAGATTAGTCTGTGCCGCAATATTTTTTATGAATTCGAGAATTCCGGCTGTATCGTTATTCTTCTGTACCAGTTCTTGTGCCAATTTGACGGCCTGTTGCCCCGCTGCTGCCATTTCACTGGCACTGGTCGCAATTTGTTCGACACTATCTGAAACCTGCTTGGTTGATGAAGCTACATTTTCGACATTTGTAATTAAGTCTGCACTATTATTTAAGTCAATACCAGAGCTAAGCGTACCAATAAATTCTCCATTTATGCCATAGATAGGTGTAAATATAGTTTTAATAGGCCGCCCATATACTCCGGCCGGAATATCCGCATACGTTTCCTTACCTGTGCGCAGACATTCTTCAATAGTTGATATCCCCTTTATCGGTTTGCCTGCTGGTAAATCCAGCTCAAACGCCTTAGCCCGGTAGTACGATATATACTCCTGCCTATCAGTCAAACCAACTGCCATATCCTCCCGCACAATCCGATTTAAATAGGGAAGAACCAATTTAAATGCCGCTAAAATTTCCTCATTGGTTTCAAACTGACCATCGTTTTTCATATTCATCCCCCATAATGTTTTTTCTTTGCATTATTCACCATATTCCTCTGTAATTCCTGCTTATAGCCTTTTATTTTTCATTGAGGGATGGTTAGAGTCTTATTGCGCAGGCTCATTACCTGAGCCGTTCCCCGAGCAGCATACTCATGAGCGTAACCGCCATCTTTGCCGTCTGATTGCGATTATCCAGCACGGTATTGACTTCAACGAACTCAGCGCTGCTCACTATCTTGGCTTCTGATATCAGCCCCATCGCTAGATGGCTTTCACGATACGTCAGCCCCCCCATGACAGGCGTCCCGACACCTGTTGCATATATAGGATCCATGACATCCATATCAAAGCTAAGATGTACGCCATCTGTACCGTCTGTCACAATGTTAATGGCCTCTTCCACAACCTTGGCCATCCCGAGAATATCAATTTCATGCATGGTAAAAACATTGACTCCGAATTCCCTAAGAAGCGCACGTTCCCCTGGGTCAACATCACGAATACCAATCATCACAAACTTCTTAGGATCAAGCTTCACGCCCTGCCCGCCGATAGCGGTCAAACGCTGGTGCCCCAGCCCCATGCTTACCGCAACAGGCATGCCGTGAATATTGCCTGACGGCGTAGTCTCCGGCGTATTAATGTCCGAGTGGGCATCAAACCAGATTACGCCAAGTTTCTTTTTATGCTGCATTGCGCCTGCCATGGTGCCAATGGCAATACTATGATCACCGCCTAATACCAGCGGGAAAGCGCCGCGCGCCATTTCCTCATCAACAATCCGGCAAAGCTCTGTGTTCACCCGTTCAATTTCCCCTAAATATTTTAGCTTGCCATTATCAGGACAATATGAATCAGGCCGTCTGACAACGATATCGCCCCTGTCATTTACCTCATACCCTAAATCCTGCAGCCGCTCAATAATTTTGGCATAACGAATAGCGCTTGGCCCCATGTCCACGCCGCGCCGATCCGCCCCCAAATCAAGCGGCACACCAATAATGGAAATATGTTTATTAATTCCTGAATTCATACAAAACGCCTCTTCCTATTATCATTGCAACTTTTTAGTAAGCTGTCCTAATTCCAGCCACACCCGTATATCCCAAAACCCACTTGCAGCACCTGACGTAGATGGCGCTACAAATATGGCTGTATCTCCTACACATTCTTCCTGTAACCCATAGGCTACCCGTTTTTCGAGAAAAATTTGCGCCGCCTTTTTACCATTAAAACATAAAACTTTGGGACAATAATAATTGATGCGATTTCTTAGACCGTCTGCATCAAAATCCGAATAGCCAAGCTCGGCATCTCTGCCTGATACCTCTTTGGCCAAATCGGTCAGCCCGATACCATACTTAAGCACTTCGCTAAATTCGTGCGGCTTTAGCTGGCGCTCAGTAAGCCCAATCTGAGATAAGGTCGGCCAAAATTTATTGCCAGGTCCTGCATAATAGGCTTTGGCCTTTGCTGACTGCGGACTAGCTGCCATCCCGCAAAAAACCACCAATAGATCTTCTGCTAATACATCCGGTAACATTTAACCACTCCCAGCTGATAATATTGTACCCACTGTATTCACCGCAAATGCAGTCACAGCGTCCTGCCAATTACCCAATAAGTATTATTATACCGCAAAAAGGAACTTATGTTTCACTAATTAATGTAGACAATATAGAAGGCGTCAAATTTTTACGCGAAGCAATAAAAAAGGTCGCCGTTTAAATCGCTTGTCAAGATTTTGAAAAATTGAAATTTTCTAAAATTAACCTTGCATTTATTGCCTTAAAGTTCTATTATTAAATTAAAGAATAGCCTACTGTAGGAGGCGGGTAATATGGATAAACTTCTATCATTCTTGTTAGGTATGGGTATCTTATATTTCTTAGCATCCCTACCATCTTATATCTTTTATATACTTTTTGGCCAATATATGCTGCCACTATTTAATCATTCTCACACAATGGCTTTCTTCTGTTTCAATTCCTTTTTTATCGTGCTATTTTTTATTACTGTTTGGTTTAACAAACGGCATAACCACCATCTGCACTAATGTTGACCTAATGATTCGTAATCCCTCACTGTTACCGTGGGGGATTTCTTTTAGCACCTGCTTTAAAAACAAAGTGGCATTTTCCTGCTATTTATTGTATAATAATTAAATAATTACAAAACCATTACAGATAAAGGAGCGCCTTCGTGACAAGAGATACATTACATACATTAATTGATCATCTGCCTGAAGACAAATTGGAGCAGGCCCTTTCCCTACTTACAGAATTAACCCAAACTAAGTCGTCCCAGCCGAAAAAAGATAGACATGATCTGCTTGATTCCTTTTTAGCTGACTTGTTAAGCGCCCTTTCTTCTATTACATATGATTTATCCAAAGAAGCCGAAAAAAACAATGATAAAATCCTGGCAACGCACTTTGCCTTTTCGATGAAGAAAGTAGTCGAGTCTTGGGAAAACTATAAAGCCAAATCAAAAAACCAATAGCCTTTTATAAGCCACGGCCATAGCTGCTGGCTTTTTTGTTTTGCTTAAAATTTACGCGCAATAAAGTCAACAAGTGTTTTACATACATTAGACTGATACCTGGTACTGTTCCAAGCTATTCCCACCTGGATAAATAAGGGCTCGGCTAGCGGACAACTCCTAATATTAGCATGCTTTTTAATAATTACCTCAGGCAAAAACGAAATACCCACGCCCTTTTCCACTAAACCAAGAATGGTTTCAATTTGCCTTGATGAAAAACCAATGTTAGGAATAAACTGGTGCCTTTCACACTCATCCAAGATCATCTGCCGAATATAAGTATCTTCTTTAAATAGAAGAAATGAATACTTCGAAAGCTCTCTGAACGGTACAGCAGAAACCTTGTGCAGCGGATGGTTAGCCGCAAAACATACATGAATCTGCTCTGTCGCAATTGCAATCTTTTCTAGCTCTGGCGCAATATTAGAAGTAATTAGAATTCCAAGATCGAGCGCTCCCTTTTGCAGTAATTCCCTAACCATCAATGAGCCCTCTTCACTAAACTTAACCTTACAATGCGGATATTCCGCCAAAAATTTTTCAAATATATCCGGAAAAATCATGGCCCCCACAATGGGTGTAATCCCTATTTTAATATCAACCTTGTTTGCCGCCTTGCAGTCTCGCATCTCATCAAGTGCATACTGGGCAGCGCTTAGAATTTTTTCTGTCCGCTTTAAAAATATCTGGCCTTCTCTAGTAAGCACCAGTTTCTTGAAATTACGGTCAAATAAACTGACGCCAAGCTCTTCTTCCAGCTTTTTTATTGCCACCGTTACCGACGGCTGACTAACATTCAAAAGTTCAGCGGCCTTCGTTACGCTCTTCATTTTGCTGACCATTTGAAAATATTCCATTTGCCTAAGCTGCATACCTAAGCCTCCACAATAGTTTTAAACTATAATATTATTAACTTTTAATATTTTTAATTTATATAAATTCGCGTTATTATTATAACAGAAACGTAAATATTGGTACATATAAGGAGTTGATATTTTGACATTAATTACCTCGCAAATTTTATTTATTTCTGTGTTTGCCGGAATATTGGGTTCTATCCTGGGTCTTGGCGGCGGAACAGTTGTCACGCCAGCCTTAATACTATTATTTGGCGTAGACATCCAGCATGCAATTGGAGCCAGCCTTATTTCGGTAATTGCAACTTCCAGTGGAGCAGCGGTGGCTTATATCCGGGACAAGATTACCAATATACGCATAGGCATGTTCCTTGAAGTTGCCACAACAACAGGAGCCATTACCGGTGCCTTTATCGGCGGCCTGATTGACCCCACCTATCTTTATTTTATTTTTGGGATATTTCTCTTATATTCTGCTTATGGCATGGCTAAAAAAGGCAAGACAGAATTGCCGCAAGATGTCGTCATGCATCCCTTAGCCGCAAAGCTAAAATTAAGCAGTACCTATTATGATAAGGCCTTGCAAAAAGAAGTACCCTATAAAGTAGCTGGTGTACCAGGCGCCCTCAGCATTATGTATGGGGCAGGTGTTATCTCAGGTTTACTCGGCATTGGCAGCGGCAGTTTTAAAGTTATGGCGATGGATTTATGCATGAAACTGCCACTCAAAGTCTCAAGCGCCACCAGTAACTTTATGATGGGCGTTACCGCTGCTGCCAGCGCTGGCGTATACTTTCAAAGAGGTGATATCGATCCCCATATTGCCGCCCCTGTAGCGCTTGGCGTACTCTTGGGTGCAACGATCGGCGCCAAAATTATGCAGCGACTGAAAAGTAAAACCATCCGCAAGGTGTTTATTCCTTTTCTAATTTATGTTTCGCTGCAAATGATGTATAAAGGCATGGGGGGACACTAAATGAGAGATATCGGCGAAGTAGAAATCATCATCAGCTATTTTTTACGCGTTGGCGTCATTATCAGCTCAGTTGTTATCATTTTGGGCCTGCTGTTATTTCTGCAGACAGGTTATAGCGGCTATCCGGAAAACACCTTTCCGATTACCATGAGCGATGTAATAAGCGGGCTTCTAGCAGGCAAACCGTATGCTATTATGACAGCAGGCCTCATCATCCTGATGGGCATTCCGGTACTGCGCGTTGCGCTTTCCATTTTTGCCTTTTTTAAAGAAAAAGATTATCTATACGTAAAAATCACTACCGGCGTATTTGTCATCTTAATTATTAGTATCTTAATGGGCAAAGTGGGCTGATACGACAAAAATCACCGTTAACTTTAGTTTTTCCTACATTTTATTAGTATGTTGGGAAAAACTAAACTAGGAGGTGATTTTTATGAATGGCAGGACATATGATCAATGGAAGAGCCGGCAAAAGACCAAGCCCAAAGCGCCAGCCGGCACAGCACCAAAAAACAACCCTGATACTGCTAAAAATGATGAAAAAAGATAACTAGTAGACTGTGCCTGCATAGATTACCGCCTCCTATCTAATACTAATACAGATAGGAGGCGAAAACATGTTAAGGAAAGCATCGAAATACATTAGCCTATTCTTTATTTGCGGTCTTCTACTGACAGCCTGTACGAACGTAAACCCGATTACCCCGCAAGCACCCAATGCAGCGCTCCCCCCCAGCGACCAGCCCAGTCAGGTAAGTGACCAAAAAGATTATATTGTAACCTACAACTATGGCGATACCGGACCTGTGCAGTTATCTGACAATAATATTGTCCTAAAAGTCGGACAAAAGTTAGTACTGCAGCCAATGACCGGGCTGACCAAAAACACTCGTTTTACCTCGGCAGGAGACTACTTTTGGGGTGACATTATGGAGCAGCAATCCTCACAGCAGTCCACTAATGCGATCTTCACCGCCGTCAAAACAGGCAAAGGTAAGCTGACAATTATACCAAACGGTACAGATACCGATCGAGCAATCGATCTTTGGGCAACTGTACAATAATGTGACAGTCGGGGACGCTCCTTTTTTGTCAACTGAACCTCTTGACAAAAAAGGAGCGTC